>JAGRBY010001238.1 GCA_020433835.1 Anaerolineae bacterium
GCTGTATTCTCTGGCCTCTTGAGCATAGATAATATTAAAAGGGGATAAACTTGCCAGACAAACAGCAATCCAGGCGGTTATCCTGGACTGGAAAAGTTCCATAGCAATCCAGTAAATAGCTGGTAGTACCAACAAACTGATAAGGACCGATAAAGCTCGTAAAGCTGTGACCGATGCACCTGCATACTTCACCCAAATCTTGGCCATGATATAGTACAGTGGCGAATGATGCGGATCTTCAAGGGCTAAAGAAACTATCGTATCAGAAATTTTCTTGTCAGAAGTTGGGTATTGAAACTGTTGAATATCAGCTACATCGAGTGCTTGACCGGTAAAAATCTGTTCTATGACTTCTGCTTCAGTGTAGCCAGAAATACGCAGTGAGGTATAGGCTTCATCGTGCCAATAGAATTTTCGATCTAAATTTGTACATCTAAACAAAATCCCTAACACAATGATAATACCAATCATGAGCCACCCGAAATACCGGTCAAAATTCACATAATTTGTTTCATTTTTGATCGAAACCCCCAATTGTGGTGATGCTACTTTTTTCGTTGTAGACGTATCGGAATCCGTATCCGAAAGAGCTGATGGGGCTCTGGCATGCTTAAATCTGGTTACCACCTCACCTAATGTCGCCGCAATAAAGATAGCTAGAATTGGGTGCAACGGCTCGCTGTACCGAATCTCGGTATAAGCGATAGCGTGAATCCCCATAAAATAGCCACAAATAAGCAGTAACGGTATAAAATCACGCCACCGGCGCCGTACAAAAAACAAACCAACCAAGGCAACAAACGGTAATAGGCGCGTGAAGTATATGGCTGCGATTCTCGGTGCGAAGAAGTAAGGCTGCATAGCGGTGAAACTAAAAAAAGAATAGTGGGGCCAGTCGTTCACCGGGTGTCCGATCCAAAAATAAGCGAGTTTTTTGATACTATACCAAATATAGATATCAGGTTCAGTTTTGATCGAAGCAATAGCCCGCTCCGTGAAATAGCGGTCACCCTCAATCGTGAAGGCATTATGCCCCCCATTTACATCTGGGTTTAGCTCTGTATCCCAAATCTGAACCAATGTACGTTTCTGCTCCATTAAATGGTAAAATTCCGGACTCCCCTGCCACAGAAGTGCTGTGGAAACGCTCAACGGCAGAAACGTATCATAAGTGCGATAATTATGGTACGACCAAGGCGCGATGACGGCTACCATTGCGCCTCCGTAAACAAGGCACATTAGTAAACGGTGTTTTATACTCCAAGCAAAGGGCAGCAAAATCGGCAAAAGTAGAGGCAACAAGATGGCTGTCGGGCGTGTTAAATTTGTCACGGCCAACAATGCACCCGCTAAGGCAAAATGTTTCCAATCACCCGACTTGAGAGCGACTATTAACGCCAGCAGGGCTAATAAGAGGAGAGGTGTATAGATAACCTCGCTGTAAAGACGGG
>JAGRBY010001239.1 GCA_020433835.1 Anaerolineae bacterium
GAAACCGTCTTGGTTAACGGGGCGTTGTTCTAATACTTCAAATCTTTTATGTCGTTGTGCCATTTTGTTTGTCTCCTCGTTGGATAATTTACCCTAAATGTAGGGTACACCCACGCTGGGAGCAGGGCCGAAGGCTTCCAGCAGTTTTACACCAGTTTCGCGAGCGGTAATAATCGCCTGGCGAACCGCGCCTGCATCACCACTAAAGAAGCCGATAACTTCGTTTGAGTATGAGGTACCGTTGGCCGGGCTGGCGACAGACAGCAGATCGACATCAGCCGATTTAACCGCTGCATCAACCATCAACACGCCGATACCGGCCGGAGCGCCGACACACAGACCAAAGGCTTTGCCGATGGGTGCGCCAAAAGCTTTTTCAACAGCAAAGCTGGCGCGAGCGGTGTATTGCAGTTCGATATGACCGGCGTCGTTAGCGTAGACATCACCAAAGGTGCGGTCGATATCTTTCAGTGCTACTTCAATAGCGCGGCGAGCGTCAGACACTTCTTCCGCGCCAAAGAGAATCAGCGAGCCGTGACCGGCACCGCCTTTGGTGTCGCGCGGCAGTTCGATGCGTACGACTTCGGTGTTGGTTGCTTTTACGGCTTCGTCGGCGGCCATAATGTGAGGGCCGGCACCCGTGCGGGCGCTGAGAATGCCGATAGAGCGATATTTGTTGTCCAGGCCCAATTTTTCATGCAGGCCATAATCTACATTGGCGATGACGATACCGATGGTTTCACCGGTAGGGTTGACGCCTACAAACTCGGTCATACCGGGGTTGTAGGTGGGCATCCCGGCATTCGCCGCCGGAGCCGGAGCTGAGTCGGCACCGTTGGAAGCGGAAAATTTACTCATCACCTGTTGTACAACCAGATCTACTAATTTATCTTCCATTTGATTAATCCTCCAAGAGATTTACGGTTAGTGGCCACCAAAGTTTATCTACTCGCCTAATTTCGGCAGCAGTAGTTCGGTATCGGTGTGCGGTCGCGGAATGACGTGAACCGAAACCACTTCCCCGACGCGCTTGGCGGCAGCGGCACCGGCATCGGTAGCAGCTTTCACCGCACCGACATCGCCGCGAACCATGACGGTTACAAACCCGGCACCAATTTTTTCCATGCCGACGAGCTTGACGTTGGCTGATTTCACCATGGCATCGGCCGCTTCAATTACGCCGACCAAGCCTTTCGTTTCAATCATGCCCAGTGCTTCACCTTGAGCGTTTGCCATTTTACAAAACTCCTTTTTACTGTAAGTAATTTAATAGTTTTTCTTTTAATTGGCCGAGACCAGTTCCTGTGGTCGCGGATACATAAAAAATTTCACCCACCACGCCAATTTGACGCAGGAGTCGGGTGGCCTGCTCAACATCTGCGTCGCTAGCAATGTCAATCTTATTTACAATACCGATGACGGGTTGGGAGAACATCAAAAAATAGTGGG
>JAGRBY010000123.1 GCA_020433835.1 Anaerolineae bacterium
GAGGGGAGTCGCGTTAGCGACGGGGTGAGGGCTAAAAGATTTTCATTGTCGCTGTCGTCCTGTAAGGACTGTTTGACTCTTCTGGAAATAGGTTGAGTAGGACAAATCGCTGATTTGTCCGGGGGGAACAAGTCGCTGACTTGTTCTACTATTTTCATTCTCGTTGCCGGAGGGCATAACCATTTTATATTCGTGCGTTGGAAGAACCTGTTTCTTAAAATCAAAAACACGTTCTTCGCTTCCTATTATTTGCGATTTGCGTTATGTTGTGGCACAACACCATCGAAAGGATGGTTCACCCAACAGATTATGCCGACCTTAAAACCCGGACAAATCTTATTACTCAACAACCGTTTGTGGAGCCTGTGGCAAGTTACTCCGCGCGAAGGACGCCGGCTCGAATTGGAAGCTATCGGCGCGTCGGAGGCGGCGCAGGGGATGACGCGCCGGTTGGCGGCGGTGCAATATGGGCCGGAACTGTTCATCGCCCAACGGCGCGGCGGGTACTGGCGGGCCAATCTTGAGCACGACTGGCAAGAAACGCGCAGCGGCCCGCTACTTGCGTTTCAACCGGCCACGCCGCTCGATCTGCTCAACCGGCACACGCAGACACCGGCTCAGGGCGATTTGCCTAATATGTTTACCTGGTCCTACTCGCGGTGGATCCGGTATCGCACCTGCGCCCGAGCTTACTACTACCATTATTACGCTGCCTGGGAAGGCTGGCAGCCGGAGGCTCCGGAGCCGGTGCGCACGGCTTACACGCTTAAAAATCTCACGGCGATTGCCCCGTGGACCAGCACGTTAGTTTATGAAAGTATCCGGTTTGCGCTGGCCCGTCTTCGGGCCGGGCGGCCGCTCGACAAAAATGATGTAATCGCCCAGATGCATCGCCGGGCGCAGGCCGATTTTGAGAGTTCAAAGAGCGGTCGCTACAAACAGCAGCCCAACGCGCGGGTCGGCTTGCAGGAGCATTATTATAACTTGCGGCTCGATGCCTCGGTGTGGCGCTCGGCCTGGCAGCAAGCGGAGCAACTGTTGCAAATGTTTTTCGCTTCGCAGGTGTATGCCGACCTGGGCCGCTCTCCCGGTTCCACGTTTTTGGATGTTGAAACATTGCACAGCTTTATGCTGGCCGACACAAAAATATGGGTGCAGATGGATCTGGCTCGCTTCGATGGTCAAACCATCGAGATTTATGGTTGGAAAAGCGGGGCTATCGATGAGGCTGAGGTACGGCGGCAGTTGGGGATTTACGGCTTATACATACGCCACGCTTATCCGGAATGGCACGCCATCCCACTGAGGGGCATCGTCTATGCTTTGGCTGAAGATCGGATGATTGAGGTAGATCTCGACCCGGCGGCGCTGGAGGCGGTAGAGGCCGAGGTGATAGCCAGCATCACCCAGATGCGCCGTTTACTGATCGATACTGAGGCTAACCTGGCGAAAATCGAGCCGTTTCCGATGAACACCGATTTAACTGTATGCCGTGCCTGTCGCTATCGCCAATTGTGTGGTCGGGCTAAAGGTTAATGGCGGCCGATTTCCTCTTGCTTCAGCTCGTAGGTTACCAGAACATCAATAACGTTGTTGATTAGCATGACTATTGCTGAGATAGATAAGAGCAAGATAATAGCCGGAATAAATGTCGATACGGCGATAATCACAATGATGCCGATAACCATGGCAAAAATCGGCAACGGGTGGCGGCTGGTAATAATGAGCGCATTGCGAATAGCCAGTTTGAAACTGGGAGTAGTTAGACGGGGATACATGGCTAACATGACTAATTGGAGAATGGACCAAAATAAGGTGAGGGATAGAATAAAAATCTTCATAACATTGGCCCACACCGCTTCACTACCGGCATAAAAAATGAGATTGAAAAATATGCCAAGATAGACGACTAAATTAATGATGCCCCAGATATAAGCCGGCCTTAGCACTTGGAGGCCGTAGGTAAATGGGCTGGAGAAAGAAATGCCTCGGCCTTCGCCTATATCTTTGGCCGTAAAAAAAAGGCCAAAGGTTACAAAAGGCCAGGGCAAAATAAGGATAACGCCGACCACCCACACTAAATTAAAAACCAGGAGCTTAAGCATTTCCTCCCATATATCTAAACCGGTTTTTTTGATAATAGACCACACAGTCTACAAACTCCCTAAATTGTTTGGCTCGATACCACCAAGCCAGGGCCGGATTGTAGCATGGTCTAAGCTCTCTCCAAAATAAAAGCGGATTGGCTAAACAGCAATCCGCTTTTATAGGGCTTGATGAAGCGTTTAGAGTTACGCAGTTCAAAAGGTGACAGTCACTTGGCAATGATAAATCGGCCTATTTGGGCCAGACGTACATTCTTAATCAAAAAGTGACTGTCACCTTGTTGTTCGTCCAACTGCGTAAGTCATATAGTTAATGAAACATCATAGGAAAAAAGAACGTTTTGATTTCCGGTGTATAAACCAGTTTGACACTTATGGTTTCCGGACCAACTTGGGTATTTGAGGCCGTTTCACCCGTGATGACGAGATTGGTGGTGTAGGTACCATACGTGATCGGCCGTGTTACGTCGAGGACATAATCGCCATAGGCTTCAGAGGCTGTCAATCCCGAGCCGGATAAGGAAACCGATAACCATGATTTACTGGGCGAGACGGTAACATTCCAGGTAATGGTCTCGGTGCTGGCTTTTGAGATACGAATTGCGTTAGATGCGGCAGCAGCACTGACATCATCTAAAAAGAAGGGAATCGGCCCATTAATCTCTCCGCCATTACTGTACTGCACATCAACCGTAGCGTAGCTTTCCAGTGCCTTCCAAGCGTTGATACGGCCGTATCCGTAAAAAATATCATAGCCGGGGCTGCCTAAATCATCGGCTGTGTCGCGAATAATTTGGCGTATTTCGGTGTTGGTGAGACTGGGTTCGGCACTCCAGATAAGAGCGGCCAGCCCGGCAACGTGGGGCGAAGCCATCGAGGTGCCACTTAAGTAAGTGTAACCACCGGGCAGCGTGCTGTAGATAAGCTGTCCGGGAGCTACAACATCGAGACCGGAACCATAATTAGAAAAGGAGGCGCGGACATCGCTGCTGTCGCTGGCCCCGATGGCCATAACCTGGCTGTACGCGGCCGGATAATACAAGTCTGAATTGGCATTTCCAGAAGCGGCGATAATCAGCACGCCTTTATTGTAAGCATATTTGACGGCGTCCTCCAAAATGCTGCTGCTGGCACTGCCTCCCAAACTCATGTTGATGATATTCGCTCCGTGGTCGGCAGCGTAAATGATACCGTTGGCAACACCGGAGTAGGAGCCGTTGCCGCTAGAATTGAGAACCTTAACCGGCATTAATCGCACATTTGGAGCGGCTCCGGCTACGCCGGAGCCATTGTTGGTGCAAGCAGCCACCGTACCTGCTACGTGCGTGCCGTGGCCATTATCATCGTCGGGGTTGTCGGTATCACTAACAAAATTGTAGCCGGAGACAATCTTATTAGCCCCGCCGGAAACTGTACAGTTAAGATCAGAATGATCGAGATCGATGCCGGAGTCAACAATAGCAACAACAAGATTGCTGTTGCCCTGGGTAACCTCCCAAGCAGTAGAAAATTGCGCTTTAGTATAGCCCCACTGGCTGCTAAAGCCGGGGTCATTGGGGGTATAAAGCGCTTGGGCTATATAATTCGGTTCGACAAATTCTACATCGTTGTCCTTGCGCAAAGCTTCGATGGCGGCTAACTCGCGGCCTTCGGGCACCTCCACCCGAACAACATCAATCGCCGAGACGGTTTGCTTCACCCGTCCCTGTATCCGAGCCAGACCTCTTTGAGCACTTTTGCTTTGCGCTCCCGATTTGAACTTAATCAAAATTTCACCGGGGACAAAGCCGGTACCGTTCGCATCGATACTGCTTTGGGCTGTGGGGGAAGATGCAGCGGGTGTTGTAGCCGGTTCTTGCGCTGAAGCCGGCACGTTGAGAAAAAACCCGCCAATGAGCAAGGCAATCATTATCCATTTAATTTTTAAGGTCACAGGATTACTCTTTTTTGCAATGTAGGAAGTTTAAAGTCAGTAAGTACAAATTGTCTGGAGACAGAATAGGTCTGTACATAAAGTCTTGATAATCGAAAAAAGGATGCGGCTAAAAGGGAGAAGAAGAAGAATTTTAAGCTAGACTAAAAAATCATGGCTCATTATGTGTTACGAGGAGGAACGCTGGCCGATGTCATTCCCGCATGCTTTTAGCGGGAATCTATCGTCCTAAGACCTGTTGGATGCCCGATAAAGACATTCGGGCATGACCATTACCTCCATTTCTATGACCTCCTTGGGAGCCATATTGAGCCAAAATCATTAATGATAGAGATATGCGGTTAGCGAATAATCCGCAGGCGAACAGCGGGCAACGGCTCACCTGATAACAAGGCCTGATAGATGGCACTAATTTCTTCGCCGGTTCGCTCCCATGAAAAATGGCGGATGACGCGCTGGCGCAGGTAATGCCCCAGGCGGTCTCGCTCTCCGGCCGATAGATCAAGGGCGCGGTTGAGCGCCACAGCCAGAGCGGGGCTGCTAATTTCTGAAGCATAGATGCCGCCATCGCCTAAAAACTCGCGGCTAACGGGCGTATTGAAGGCAACCGTGGGCAGAGCCATACTCATGTAGTTCAAAATTTTGCCGCTGCCTTCGGTTGCGGAGATTTTGGGCGCAACAGCGACATCGCCCAGCGCTAAATAGCGCGGCGCGTCCTGGTATAAGATTTTACCGGTGAGCGTTACCTGATTGGACAGGCCCATTTCATCGACCATTTTTTGATATTTATGTACGCCCGGATAGCCCATCATGAGCAGATGGTAATCGTCGCGGGTTTCTTGCAACTGGGTCAGCGTTTCCAACAGCAGATCGACACCTTGATATGGCGTTAAGACACCCAGATAGGCGATAATTTTCTTATCGAGCGGCAGTCCCAGCGACTCTTTAAGCTGCTGTTTTTCGGCATCAGAATACTGAGCCGCACAAAAGACATCGGCATTGACACAGTCGGGCATGGGATAGATTTTGTCTGAGGGGACTCCAAATTTATCGACCAACAGATTGGCCGCGTGTGTGGAACTGGTCAAAATAACGTTGGCCGCGTGATTAATTTGGGTTTCAAGCCAGTAAAAGAGCTTAAAGAAACGGCTGTTGGCCGGCAAAAAGTTATGATCAACCATTTCACCAGTCAAACTGCCCTGGTAATCAAAAACCAGAGGAGCGCCGGTAAGTTTGCTTAACACCCAGCCGATTAAACCCCCTTCGTGTAGGTGAGCGTGAATGATATCCGGTTTATGGCGCAAGCTGTGTAAAATGGCCGTTACGGCCAGGAGAACATCGAGGTAAATTTTATGACGCGATGAACCGACGATGACTCGATAATTGAAGGGAACGCCCCAACAGCGCCGCACTTTAATGTCATTGATGTCTCGGCCATTGGGGTAAGCCAAAATCTCGATATTGTACCCCATTTTTTGCAAGATGGTGGCTTCTTCTAAAATGCGAACGTGCGCTCCATAGTCGGCAAAAAACATAGTGGGCGAAAGGGTGAGTACAGTTAGCTTTTTCGGGCGCGGTTTGGTCTTCAAAAAAATCAAGTCATCCTCCGCCGCAAATTTTACTGCATGGCTGGGGGATAAACAAATAGTATGGGCAGTGTTTAACCATGAATGAGTTTGAGTTTCCCGGCGCGATTCATACGCTTGATGGCTATTTCGCGCTGCATGGCTGTAGCGCGGTCGGGGTGGGCTTCACTGTAGACCAGACGCACCGGCGTACGCGAACGGGTATATTTGGCTCCTTTACCGGCGTTATGGGTATTGATGCGGCGCTGGAGGTCAGTTGTCCAGCCGGTGTAAAGGGTGCGGTCGGCACACTCAACGATGTAGACAAAAACGGTCATGGGACAGAATTTCTATTTTTTAGAAGAGTCGCTGTCGCGCCGCCGAAACGTGCCAAAGCCAATCATCTGCTGAAAAAAACCTGGTCTTTCGACTTTAGGCGATGACAACTCTGGGTCGGTGAACTTGCCTTTGTCCACATCAATCAGCCAATTGGTACGTTCGACCACGGTTTGATCGATGAGTTGGGCCAGCGTCTCGTCCGATTCGTGACCGGCGGCAATAAGCGCCCGCAACTGCTGCAAATGGGCGATGGTTAGGTCGAGCCAGCGGGTTAGGGCATCGCTGTTCTCCAAAAAACCATCGCGCAAACTATCGGGATCGCCGACTGCGCCGGATGTGACCTGCTCGAATTGGTGACCGGCCAGCTTACGCTGTTCGCGCCACGATTTTTGCTGGGTTAGTGTGCGCATCAAGGCGACGCTTAATACGGCGGGCAGATATTCGGTGGCGGTTGTCAGGCCGTCGTGCTCGGCGGGATCGAGAAAAAACGTCTCTGCCTCCAGCAGAGCCACGATATCGACCATCATTTGGATGGCTTGTTCGCTGGTTGAAGAGGAAGGCGTCAAACAGTAAAGTTTGCCCCGAAAGAGATCGGCGGTGGCGTTTTCATAGCCCAAACCGACCGGATGCACCAACGGATTGCCGCCAACGTAGTGGGCGTGCGTGGGCAGCAGTTCTTCAGCCCACGTCGAGACGATGGCTTTACTGGTGGCCGTATCGCTGATGACGACGTTCTGCTTAAGATCGCCGGCGATGGCTTTTAACGTGAAATGGATGCCGCTCAGCGGAATAGCCAAGATGATCAGGTCGGCCTGGTCGCAGGCGTTAATGAGATTCCATTCGACCTTATCAAACGCGCCTAATTTGGCCGCGGCTTTGGCGTGGCTTAAATCTTTATCGTGGCCGACAAGACGCAGCGAGCTATCTTTTTGCTTCAGCGCCAGTCCCAGCGACGTGCCGATTACGCCGGTACCGACAATGGTAATGGTAAACATAGTCATTGATGGCGATCCTTCTATCCTACTCAATTCAAATTATCTGCCCATTGGAGAACTTCTAACAGCTTACGGTCGTTGTTCTCCGGCATGCTGGTGAGTGCCGCCTGATGGTTGAGAATAAGCTCCACGGCGAGGGCATCGCAGTAAGCCGCTTTAGCCCAATCAGCACCGATGACCGGATGGTGAGCGTGAATGACAAAAGGACGCCGCCACCAGGGAAAAGATGAGGGATGAGGGATGAGGGATGAGGGAATTGCGGTATCAAGCGGTGATTGGAAAGTTGAGGTTGGGTTCGATAGGCGGGCCAGGAGTTGCGGTCGAAAGGCTTCGAGCAGAACAATCATCACGCGGTGGATAATCGGTTGCCCAAGCGATTTGGCGACATCGTGCAATAGGGCGGCCTGGAGCAGCGCCGGATGTGCATGCCCGGCTTGTTGTAGGGTACGTGCTACGGCGATAGCGTGGCGCTGATCGTTGGGTGACATGCGGGCAAACAGGCGGCGCTGCGGCGGCATCGACAAAATAGAGTCGACCAGGACTCTATCGGGTTCGGAAAGTTCGCCGCGCAGACCGCCGGCCCAAGCGGGCAAGTAGGCTCTGAGGGCGGCGAAAAACTGATAAATGCGATAGAGAGCCAAGTAGGTAACTTTTGGAGAGGTCATACCGATCTAGATGAAACTAAAAAGAAGCTTGACAATGGTTTGAGATGGTCCAAAAATCACCCAATCTAAGATGGGCAACCCTAAAATCGGTAGTATAAAAAAGACACCCATAAAAAGCAGCATCCCGTAGCGCTGCATCCCCTCTAGTCGATAAGCAAGCTCATAGGGAAGCAACCCTTTAAGGACGGTAAAACCATCTAAAGGAGCAATTGGGATTAAATTGAAGAAGAAAAGGGCTAGATTGATAAAAGCAAAGAAATATAAGACCCGATAAACATAGTTGAATAAATAAGACGAATTAAAGGTTTCCAGGGCCGGAGCAAGCGCATACCAGAGTATGGCACAGAGTATAGCCAAAATAACATTCGAGATAGGCCCGGCAGCAGCAACGATCATATGCCCCGTGCGTGGGTTGGGGCGTAAATAACGCGGCGAAATAGGCACATAGGCCCAACCCAAACCCACTAATAACATAAGCAGCGATCCCATCAGGTTGAGCTGAGCAAACGGATTCAGCGTAATACGGCCATTCTGCCGGGGCGTCGGATCGCCCAGCCGGTCGGCGACAATAGCGTGCGATAGCTCATGAATAGGAAAGGCAATGAGCAAGATTAAAATATGCGCCCCATAACGGCTAATTGCCGAATTGAGGCTCAGCATATAGAGAGCCAAGGCGATACCAGCGGCAAAGGTAATATAGGCCGTTGGCTCGGTAACAAGGGGCCTCAAGTTCTCTAACCAATCCGAACGTGAGGGCGGCGGATTATAACTATAGCGTGGTGGTGTTCTCATAATGTTTCTTTCAGCATTTTAATGCCACTATTATATCACGCGCCAAGGTGATTGCGAAACATGGCTTGGTTATCTTCTTACCACCATTATCAAAAATTTGCTTCTTAACTCTATTGAGAGTAAATTTAGCCATAGGTGTGACCATTGAAGATCCGCTTAATCCCCCCTCTTTTGATATTACCAGCTTTTTAGCGTTAACATTTATACAGCATTAAATATTCTTAACACAAACTTAACCAAAAGTTGATTTACAAAGAGTAAGAACGTATTAAACTTTTAGACACACTGCAATTAAAGTTCAACTTTGATACACGGTATAGTCGCGTTAACAATTGATATATTATTTTTGAAATAACTATTAGAGAGAGGCTTCCACAATGACATCACGCTATGTAAACAATTTGGGGGTACTAACCAGCGGGGGCGATGCACCGGGGATGAATGCCGCGGTACGCTCTGTTGTGCGAACGGCTTTGGATCGCGGGGTGAAAGTTTACGCTATATATGAAGGCTACCAGGGTATGGTCGATGGCGGCAAACATATCCGCGAGATGGAGTGGGGCGCGGTTAGTAATATTATGAATTTGGGAGGAACGGTTATCGGTTCGGCCCGCTGCGCCGATTTTCGAACGCATGAGGGCCGCTTAAGAGCCGCCAAAAATCTCATCGATCACGGCATCGACGGCTTGGCTGTAATCGGTGGTGATGGCAGCTTAACAGGAGCCAATCTTTTTCGAGAAGAGTGGCCTGACTTAATTAACGAACTGGTCGATACCGGTCAAGTTACAAAAAATCAGGCCAAGCAGCATTCCCAGTTGGCGATTGTAGGTATGGTTGGGTCGATTGATAACGATATGTTTGGCACCGACATGACCATCGGGGCCGACACCGCCCTACACCGCATTACGGATGCCATCGATGCTATCAGCAGTACGGCAGCCAGCCACCAACGGAGTTTTATTGTTGAGGTGATGGGTCGCAACTGTGGCTATCTGGCTTTGATGAGCGCGCTGGCAACCGGAGCCGACTGGGCGCTGATTCCGGAAAGCCCGCCCGATGTCGATGATTGGGAGGCCAAGATGTGTGAGGTCTTAATCGCCGGCCGTAAAGCAGGTCGTCGAGACAGTATTATTATTGTGGCCGAAGGGGCGCAGGATCGTTACGGTAACCCCATTACCTGCGACTATGTTCAAAAAGTATTAGAAGATAGATTGGGTGAAGATGCCCGCGTTACCATTTTGGGCCACGTTCAGCGCGGCGGCTCACCCAGTGCCTTCGACCGTTATTTAACCACGCTGCTGGGTTACGCCGCGGTTGAACAAATATTACAAGCCACCCCAGAAACCGAACCACAGCTTATCGGCATGCGCGAAAACCGCATTACCCACTCATCACTGATGGACAGCGTGCGCCAAACCCATGCCGTGGCAGATTTCATTGCGGCCAAAGATTATGATAAAGCCATGGAAATGCGCGGCGGTAGTTTCCGAGAAAATTTCCGCACGCTGCGTACCCTGGTCAGAGCCTTGCCGCATCCATCTGATCCCAAACAAAAAGTTCTACGTCTGGCTGTTATACACGGCGGCGGCCCAGCTCCGGGGATGAATACTGCTGCCCGAACAGCCATCCGTTTAGGGTTGGATAAAGGGCATACGATGCTGGGCATTGATAACGGCATAACCGGCTTAATCAACGGCCATATTCGTGAGATGGATTGGATGAGCGTTCATGGTTGGGCATCCAAAGGCGGCGCTGAACTGGGAACCAACCGGCACGTGCCGAAGAAAAGCGAGTTCTACGCCATTGCTCGCCAATTAGAAGAGCATCGTGTCGATGGCTTACTCATGATTGGGGGCTGGTCCGGCTACCAGTCCCTGTACAAAATGTATAACGAGCGCGAAAGTTTCCCGGCGTTTAACATCCCCATGATCTGCTTGCCGGCTACCATTAACAATAACCTGCCCGGTTCAGAGTTGAGTATCGGCTCAGACACGGCTCTCAACAGCATCGTTGAGGTGGTCGATAAGATTAAGCAATCGGCTGTTGCCTCACATCGCTGCTTTGTCGTGGAAGTGATGGGGCGTAACTGCGGTTACCTGGCCTTGATGAGTGGTTTAGCTACCGGAGCCGAACGTGCCTACCTGGCCGAGGAAGGGGTCTCTATCGCCGACCTACAAAAGGACTTATCTGACCTGATAGAAGGATTTCGCCGGGGTAAACGGCTTGGCCTGCTGATTCGCAACGAAAGATCAAATCCGCTGTACACCACCAGCTTTATGGCCGCTCTTTTTGAAGAAGAAGGCGGTGATTTGTTTGATGTGCGAACCGCAATCTTAGGCCACATGCAACAAGGCGGCGACCCCACTCCCTTCGACCGAATTCAGGCCATACGGCTGTCACGGCGATGTATCGAGTTCCTTATCGAAGAATCTGAAAAAGATAGACCGTCCAGTGCCTTTATGGGCATTAGAGGCGGCAAAGTTCAATTCTTTAACATGGACAACTTACCCCACATGATGGACGCAGATGTTGAACGGCCTAAGGAACAATGGTGGATGGAACTTCGTCCGATTGCCCGCGTTATGTCCCAACCCGCACCCCAAAGAAGATAAACTTCGCATAAAGTAAATAGGAAGGGCGGCCTCCATGAGAGACCGCCCTTTTTGGGATTCTGTTGCCATCGATTTGAACTTATGCTATAATCACCCTTAACAACTGCGACGGAGAAAAGTAAGCAACTCCTTGATTTCAGAGAAGTGCCGGTTGGTGCGAGGCGCTCGACGGAAGTTGCCGAATTCCGCTCCTGAGTTGGCGGCGATGAGCCGTACCGGCTGCGCCCGTTATCGCGCCCAGAGATTGCGGAGAGCACGCCTCTCCGTGAAAAAAGGTGGCACCGCGAGTTAAAACCTCGCCCTTTTATAGGGTGGGGTTTTTTTGTTACCAGGCTTGCAAGGTTGCAGAGTTGCAAGGTAGCAAAGCCATAAATTTGTAATTTTGCTGTCCTATAACCTTACGGCTCTATAACTGTGCAACCCTGCAACTTTGCAACCCTGCAACTTTGTTAACTTTTTTAGGAGACACGTATGATAGATTTAAATTTTATCCGAGAAAATGCCGAGTTCGTTAAAGCGAGACTGATCGATCTAAATGTCGATGCTCCCATTGACGATATTTTACGGCTCGATGAGCAGCGCCGAGACCTGCTGAAAGAAGTTGAAGCACTGCGACAGGAACGCAACACCGGTAGTAAGGCCATCGGCCAGTTGATGCGTGAGGGTAAAAAAGATGAGGCCGAAGCCCAGAAAGCCCGTATGAGCGAGATCGGCGACAAAATCAAGGAGTTGGATGAAACCCTGCGCCAGGTTGAAGCCGATCTGCTCGATAAGCAGCTTTACGTACCCAACATGCCCGGCCCCGATGTGCCGGTTGGCCCGAACGAAGATCACAACGTCGAAGTTCGACGCTGGGGCGATCCGCCGGAATTTGATTTTGAGCCGAAGCCCCACTGGGATCTGGGCGAAGATTTAGACATCATCGATTTTGAGCGCGGTGTCAAAGTTAGCGGGACTCGCTTCTATGTCTTCAAGGGGGCCGGCGCGGCGCTGCATCGGGCGTTGACCAACTGGTTTATCGACACCGGGGTGCGGCAGCACGGTTACACCGAAATCTACCCGCCGTTTATGGTTCGTGAGCAGGCCATGGTCGGTGCGGCTCACCTGCCCAAGTTTCGAGACAACATGTATTACGATGCCGAAGAGGATTACTGGTTTATCGGCACTGCTGAAGTACCCTTAACCAACATCTTCGCCGATGAAATTTTGGAGGCCGATCAACTGCCCATTCGCTACCTGGCTCATACTCCTTGTTTCCGCCGCGAAAAAATGAGCGCCGGACGCGACGTGCGCGGCATCAAGCGAGTCCATCAATTTGAAAAAGTCGAGATGTACCACTATACTTTGCCTGAAAACAGCTACGATCATCTGGAAGAGATTGTCGCCAACGCCGAAGATTTGTGTCGGCAGCTCAACATTCCGCACCGGGTTCTTAAAATGTGTACCGGCGATTTAGGCTTCGCCGCCGCCAAAAAGTACGATGTCGAAGCCTGGGTGCCGGGGCCGGACGGCAAAGGCGAGTGGATGGAGATCAGCAGTTGCAGTAACGTGGTCGATTTTCAGGCCCGGCGGGCTAATGTCCGTTTCCGCCGCGAGGCGGGAGCCAAGCCGGAATACCTCCATACCCTTAACGGCAGCGGTCTGCCGCCGGGGCGCGTGATGATCGCCGTTATGGAAAACTACCAACAAGCCGATGGCAGCATCGTAGTGCCGGAAGTACTGCGCCCGTATCTGGGTGGGCTGGAAGTGATTACGAAGTAGCGTTTGTAGATAATACTATGGAAGAACAGACCGTTCTTACAGCCGAAAAACTTCAGCAGGTGTTGAACGAATACAAAGATATGCTGCTGGCCGAACTTCCTGGTCAGATCGAGCGCATCATTCTGTTTGGGTCGTATGCTAGAGGAGACGCCCGGCCAGAGTCGGATGTGGATGTGATGGTTATTGTAAATTGGCCGCAAGAGTCTAGTTCCAAAGGCTTTTCTCCAGCGTACTATACAGACCCACGTTGGCGAAAAATCAATGATTTGGCGGCTGATCTATCACTTGAGTACAGTTTTTATATTTCACCGGCTGTCTTGCGCGTGGAGCAATATAACGAATGGGAACCGCTTGTTGACCGTGTAAAAAGAGAAGGAATAGAGCTTTGGCCGACAAATCAGACGTAATTCATCGTTGGATTGATCAGTCTGAAGAAAGTCTGGCTGCTGCAAAGTTGTTATTAGATGCCGGTTATCTCAATGATGCTACCTCACGAGCTTATTATTCTATCTTTCAAGCTGCAAAAGCGGCTCTACTGTCAATTAATATAGAAACACGTAGCCACACGGGCGTGTTTAATCAACTCGGTAAACATCTCGTACAAACAGGGTACCTGGACAAAAATCTTTCTCGAATTTTGGCCTCTGCGTATCAACTGCGACAAGAAAGTGATTACAAAATCCATCTATTAAAAATCAATCATGTTGATGTAGAAACTGTTATTGTTGACGCCGAAAAATTTGTAGCTGAAATCAAGAATTTTCTGAGTAAATCCAATGACTCTTAACAAATTTCCACCTGCCATTCTGGCCTTAGAAGATGGCACCCTCTTTCATGGGCAATCGTTTGGGGCGTCGGTCACGATCACAGGCGAAGTTGTCTTTAACACCAGCATGACCGGCTATCAGGAAATCTTAACTGATCCCTCTTACTGCCAGCAGATTGTGACCATGACCTGTCCGCACATCGGCAACGTCGGGGTCAATATTGATGATGTTGAAGCCGATCAACCCTGGGCTGCCGGTCTCATCGTCCGCGAGGTCAGCCGCCGCGTCAGCAACTGGCGAGCGACCGAGTCGCTGCCTGACTATCTAAATCGGCACAACCTGCCTGGCCTGACCGAGATCGACACCCGTGCCTTAGTGCGTCACATTCGCTCCAAAGGGGCCATGATGGCCGCTGTTTCTGCCGATCCGCAGTACAGCGCCGCCGACCTGGTTGATATGGCGCGTGCTGCACCTTCAATGGAAGGTTTAGATCTCGTCAAAGAAGTCACCTGTTCCGAACCCTACCACTGGGAAGAGGGTGTAGCTCCCGCATGGCAGCAGGGTCTCCAATCTCCAATCTCCAATCTCCAATCTCATCCCTTCCATGTCATCGCCTACGACTTCGGCATCAAGCACAACATCCTGCGTCTACTAACCGACGCCGGCTGTCGAGTCACCGTCGTTCCGGCCACCACCACCGCCGAGGAAGTACTG
>JAGRBY010001240.1 GCA_020433835.1 Anaerolineae bacterium
CCATGTAAAAGTAGAGTGTGTGAAAGGAGGTTTAGTCCGTGAATGGATTTTTAGTAGCTCTGATCGGGATATCGGTTGTATTTTTTGCTTTAGTGCTCATTTTTGGCGCTTTAACACTCTTTGACAAGATTGATCGCTGGATGACTGAACGGAACAAAGAACCCGAACCGGAACCTGTCCCCGCTACTTTGCCGTCAAAAGCAGCGGCTGCATCTGCCCCCGGGCCTGTTGTAGAAGAAGGCATTTCAGCTGAGGTTATAGCGGCGATTGGGGCAGCTATTGTGGCGGCCTTTGATCAGACGGTCCAAGTAAAAATGATTCGCTATCGGCGTGAAGCGGCTAACCCACAGTGGCACCTGCAGGGCCGGGTAGCCCACGTGAGTTCTCGCAATCTCACGAAGAAGCCGCGCCATCGATAAAGTAAAATTTAACATCACCTATATAAATAATACTAACTAATACAATAACTCTTATAGAGGAGAGAGTGTATCCATGAAAAAACTACGTGTAACTGTCAATGGTACTGCCTATGATGTCGAAGTCGAGGTTTTAGCCGACACCGACCAATCCGGCTCATACGGGTATGAATCGACCAGTGTTCTAAATCCGGCTCCAAGACCGGCTGTACCCTCGACGGCTGCCCCGGCTCCCGCCATGCCTGCACCAGCCGCGCCGCCGGCTGCTGCCCCAAGCGCCGGAGCCAGCTCTTTAACCGCACCGCTGCCTGGTGTTGTCAAAGGCGTAAAAGTGAAAGAAGGTGACTCGGTCAAGAAAGACGCGCCGGTGGTCATTCTGGAAGCGATGAAGATGGAAACTGTAATCAATTCACCCGTTGATGGCGTTGTTTCAAAAGTTCATGTGAGCGTCAATCAAAGCGTCCAGCAGGGTGATGTCCTGGTAGAATTTTCCTAAGGAGTAACTCTAACTATGGAGCTATTTTTAGGATATCTACAAGATACAGGCTTTAACTATTTCTCCATCGGTAATATTATCATGGTGATAGTGGGTTTGACGTTTGTTTACCTGGGTATTGCCCGAGGCTTCGAACCCCTCCTGCTTATTCCGATTGGGTTTGGTATGGTTGTTGGTAATGTTCCCTTTCCTCCCGGCTTTGAATTGGGTATCTATGAGGAAGGCAGCGTGATGAACTACCTCTATTTCGGGGTAGTTCGAGGAATTTACCCGCCCATTATCTTCCTGGGCATCGGGGCGATGACCGATTTTTCGGCGCTGGTGGCCCAACCCAGGTTGATATTGTTGGGCGCGGCGGCTCAGATGGGTATTTTCGCTACCTTTTTAGCCGCGTTGTACATTGGGGGTGCCTTTGGTGTACTGGGGTTGTCTGACCCTAATAATCCTATGCGCTTGTTCCAAGCTTCAGGCTCTATCGCCATTATCGGTGGCGCGGATGGGCCAACGGCTATCTTCCTAACCAG
>JAGRBY010001241.1 GCA_020433835.1 Anaerolineae bacterium
TCTGTTTTAGATTTTCAGGGGAAACGCCTCGCCCATTATCGGTAACATCAACAACGTAGCATTTTTCTTTTTGTTTGATGTGAAATGTTAACAACCCGCCTCTGGGCATTGCTTCCAAGGCATTGAGTCCGAGGTTAACAAATATCTGCAATAACCGCATTGGATCATCGTTGAGAATGGGTTGCGAGATATCTGACTCAATAATAACCTGGTGCTTTTTCGTAATTCTATGACTAAGCAGTAGGTTTACATCATCGAGCAATGTTTTTAGATGGATTGGGGATGGTCTACGCTGATAGTCGGTGCGTAGATCCATTGTTAAGATTTGAAAGAAACGAAGTTTGCGGTAAATAGCTGACCAAGGGCTGCTTCTATCATCAATATTAATGTCTGAGTTTGTCTTTAATGCGTCTAACATCGCTTCTATATGGCTCAATAAATCTTTCGCTACGACATGAATCAAGTCTCTGGCATGGTTACGCGTTTCACTGTCGGAACTGAACGGTGAAGACTCCCAAACCTGCAAGTTATTTCGGTAACTATCAATCTCCGCTTGGAGCGTGTTATTATCTTTGGTTGGCAAAATAGAATTGGTTTGCCTGAAAAGAGGTAAATTTAAAGAGATCTGCCTGGCTGTTGATTTGATATAGCCGCCATATCGGGTCATCGCTTTCTGGGCAAGATAGCTGTAGGCTATGAACGGAGCCGCTTCTTTAGATAAAGTGTTTTCAATTGACTCTTCCAGAGGGCGGTTAACATCGTCAGATGTCTCAAAATTCACCCAGGCAATCTGATCGTCCGCTGTGGTCCTAATGGTCATAGTGGCAGCTTCATTACCCAATAGAAGCCATTTATAAACATTATAAATGGCTTGTTGTAATTTTAGTTTAGGCATAGGCACAGATAGGGTTTGCGGCGGAGCGTCTTTTTCTGTTTTCAATGTGAGGTTGGGTAGGAGTGTTACTATCTCGTCTACGGCTTCATTTAGTAACGTACTTTGAGACCCCTTAAATCCGAGGACTTTGAAGCGCAAGTCATTGAGATTTTCGTATGCAATCAAACAAACTTTTTGGTGTGCGATTAAGTTTTCTATCGCTGCTACCGGTTCATCCGGATCAATAGCCAGATCGAGAAGATTGCCTATCGGGCTGATATCGTGTATTTTGCCGCTGGTAAAAGAATTTGTGGCAAACAAAGCATTGCTTAAGAGGGCTGTAGGCATTTTGGTTACCAGTTTGGCAATATTCTTTAGTTGGGCCAATTCATCTAGTAGTTCTTCAGGTGAGGACTCGATTACGCTTTTCTTTTTGGATTTTGAGCTTATCTCTAGCGCTTGATGTAGGTTTTTATTATTGGCTATTTTGGCCTCGGTCGATGATAGGGCTGTAGGGATTTGCGAGTGGGTTGCTTTTGGAAGTGAAC
>JAGRBY010001242.1 GCA_020433835.1 Anaerolineae bacterium
GGCTCTTTCGGATCTCAGGGAGTTGACAGCCGGTAACGTTCTAGAAAGGTCAAAGCCTTAGATTTCCAAGAAGCCAGATTAAAAGAGTAAAATGGGTGCCACAACAAAACAGGAGATAGTTATGGCATCCGAACTAAAAATACCGTTGGACATCCCCGAGGTCGAAGTGTTGAATACGGAAATGACCGCTGACGGGCGGCTGATAATCACGGTCGAGAGCCAGGTCGAAACCACGGAATGTGGAATATGTCATCAGAAAATCAAATGTCGTTATGGTCACGGCGATGAAATCGAGTTACGCCACCTGTCGGTGTTAGGGCGGGAGACCTATGTGCGCCTCCGGCCCCGGCGCGGACAATGTCAGACGTGCCAACACCAACCGACCACGACCCAAGTGCTGGCTTGGTATCAACAACGCAGTCCGCACACCAAAGCCTATGATGAATATCTGCTCAGACAACTGGTCAACAGCACAATAGAAGACGTCCGGCTGCGAGAAAACCTGGGCTATGACGCTGTCGTAGGAGCACTCAATCGCCAGGTAGAAAGCGAGATCAACTGGGCTGAGGTCGAAGATCTCCGCACGGTCGGGATTGACGAGATAGCCTTGAAGAAGGGGCGCAAAAGCTACGCCGCCATCGTGACGGGTCGGCAGGCTAACGGCAAAATCCGGGTGTTGGCGGTGCTGCCGGATCGAAAAAAAAGAGTGTAAGCGACTTTTTGGCCACAATTCCGGCCCGGCTGCGGCCCACCATCACCTATTTCAGCACCGATATGTGGGAGGGCTATTTGACCGCTGTCGAAGAATTCATTGCCGCTTATGATGATGTGACGGCCCAACTCGTCATTGACCGCTTTCACGTCGCCCAGCACTATCGGGAAGATTTTGATGACTTGCGCAAACAAGAACTCAAACGACTGAAAAAGGAGTGCCCGGCAGAGATATATGCTCAAGATTGTAAAGGTACCCTGTGGCTCTTGCGCAAGAACCACGCTTCGCTGGACGATGATGACCGGCAGCGTTTGCGCCGCCTGCTGGCCCATTCAGAACCCCTGCACCAGGCTTACACCTTGCGGCAAGAGATGACGGCCATTTTCAATCACAGCCAGAACCCGCAGGTGGCTGAACGACGGCTCAAAGCCTGGATCAAAAAAGTCAGCCATAGTCACCTTGACTGTTTCGATGGCTTCATCAAAACCCTGTCTACACACTGGCAGTCCATCCTTACCTATTTTGAAGCACGGGTCACGAGCGGTTTTGTTGAGGGCCTCAATAACAAGATCAAAACCCTTAAACGGCGCTGTTATGGTATCAAGAAAGTGTCCACTTTATTTCAACGACTCTGGCTCGATTTGGAGGGGCGTACCCGTTTTTTCTTGTCAACCCCCTGAATTCCAGTACAGCC
>JAGRBY010001243.1 GCA_020433835.1 Anaerolineae bacterium
TGCCTTTTTTGATGCAGGCGGCAACGCTTAGCTATGATGATTATGTAGGTAGACAGGCAACCGGACGTATTTTGGAAGGTAAGGTGAAAAAAGGTGAAGTGATCACGCGCATCGAAGTCTCAGGGCATCCAAGTCATCATAAAGTAGTGAGAATCGAAGGCTACCACGGTTTACAGAAGATTGAGATGGATCAGGCTTTTGTAGGCGATATTGTCAGCATTTCTGGCATTCCTGAGGTGATGATAGGCGATACACTTTGCTCGCCAGACAAGATTGTGCAATTACCCCCGATCACTTTGCAAGAGCCAACGATGTCTATTGAGATCTTGGTGAATAATGGACCGTTTGCCGGCAGAGATGGCAAACATATCACGATGAATAAGATCCGTGAGCGTTTAATGAAAGAGCGCAAAGCTAATATTTCCCTGAAAATTGAAGAGATTCGAGACGACGCTGTACGCGTGTCAGGACGCGGCGAGCTGCACCTAGCTGTACTGATCGAGGCCATGCGCCGAGAAGGCTATGAGTTCTTAGTCTCTAAACCAAAAGTGATTTTGCACGAAGTGAACGGAGCCAAAGAAGAGCCTATGGAATCGGTCCATATCGAGGTTCCAGAAGGATCATCGGGAGCGGTGATTGAAGAGCTATCCTCCAGAAAGGCCGAGATGCGCAATTTAAGCACGAATGAGCACGGGATCACCACCATTGAATTCTTGATGCCCACCCGCGGCTTAATGGGTTATCGCAACACGTTTTTGACCGTTACTAAGGGTGAAGGTATTTTAACTTCTATTTTTGATTGTTACGGACCTTGGAAAGGTGAAATTCCCGGTCGTAAAAACGGGGCTATGATTTCTATGTGTGCCGGAAAAGCCACACCTTTTGCTTGTGTCACCTTGCAAGAGCGCGGAACGCTTTTTTGCACAGGCACCGATGATGTGTACGAAGGGATGGTAGTTGGTATTCACAATCGCGATAATGACTTAGTGGTGAATATCGCTAAAGAAAAACAGCTCAATAATATTCGGAATGCTGCAGGATCTGAAGGCAATATTATCTTAACGCCCCCCATTAAATTCAACCTTGAACAAGCCCTCGATTTTATTCAAAATGATGAACTTATTGAGGTTACACCAAATTATATCCGTGTTCGTAAGATGTATCTGACAGAAAATGAAAGAAAAAGATCGGGATCTGGTATAAAAAAGAAATGAATGTTGTAAAATCGCACCGCACGGTCACGGCTTTTACTTTAGCTATGATTAACGTTGCGGCTGTTTGCAGCATTAACTTTTGGCCATTAACGGCCGAATATGGTCTGTCGTCGTTGTTTTTCTTTTTATTAATTGCGGTTTTTTTCTTTTTTCCGGTCTCGTTTGTTTCTGCTGAGCTGACGACAGGC
>JAGRBY010001244.1 GCA_020433835.1 Anaerolineae bacterium
ATCGATCTCAAACCAGCGGCAGAAAACCGGCACGTGAAAGCCGGTGAAACCGTGCTGATCGATAAAAGTATTGATATCGCTGTCGATCAGGCTAGGTTTATTGTGAAAGTTGTGGGGCGCGTAATACATGACGAACTGAGGGACAAACGCTTTCCCTGTGCCGGAGAAGCCCCATTTGTTGTCGAAGTGGGTTACAAAGCCGGTGGCCTGAGGATCAGGGTTGGGATTGATTGTTACCGTTCCGGTCTCCCCGTTGAGGTCGGCATCGCTGCTCTGGGTTGTCAACGACCAAGCGCCGGTGCGAGTCGCAGTAAAGCGAAACTTCCAGGTATTGTCGCCGGCATAGAACATCGGCGTAGTGCGGGTTTCGCCGCTGCTGTGTCGAAAAGTAGCGGTAGCTACAATATCGAAAGGGTTGCCGCTGTAGCTGGTGTTGGTCAGACTCCACTCCAAATACGATCCCCACTGCGTCCCGGTTCGATCCATAGACGCCGAGGCTGATTTGGCCTCCGGTTGTATGAGCAGCAGCAAACATAAGGCGATTAGAACCGCCACCCCGCCAAACTTTATTAATTGTCTGGACTGGGGGAATTGTTTCAATGAGGCAGACACAATCGGTATCTTTTTGGGCATTTTGATGATTCTCCTTGTCTTTCAGTCATTTGGTTGAGGGTGGATGATAAAAAAGCCCAATTTCATTATATTAAATATGATACAGTGAAATTGGGCTGTCATTTTTTCCCAACAGCCGCACGATAAATGCACCAATACAGTTATCGTGCGCCGTTAAGATTTTTTCATTGTTAAAGTAGCCTTGTCCTAATTCTCTAACTATTAGTATACTAGACAACCTACCGATCTGAGAAGGGTAAAATATTCCTAATTTTGTTAAAAACTGCATTCAATTGAAATAGGAAGGTGAGTAGTTTATACGGGGATGAACCCGGCAGACGGCGTTGGGGAAGACTCTACTCGATGGAATTAACAAAGCCAACCTTGAGCCATCATCTAACCGGTGTTATAATTTTCTAACCATCATCCTAATCTGATAATGAGGCATATCCAATGACTCCCCACCAAGCACTCACCAAATACTTCGGCTTCGAAAGCTTCCGGCCCGGTCAGGAAGAGACTATCCAACGACTGCTTAATGGCCAGCATACGCTGCTGGTCATGCCGACCGGTTCCGGCAAATCGCTGGCCTATCAGTTACCGGCGCTGCTTCAGCCCCATCTCACCCTGGTGATCTCACCTCTGATTGCCTTAATGCAAGATCAAGTCGATAGCCTGACCCAACGCGATATCCCGGCGACATTTGTCAACAGTTCGCTGCCAAGCTATGAGGTCAATCAGCGGATGCGGGCCGTACGCGAGGGCCACATCAAGTTGCTTT
>JAGRBY010001245.1 GCA_020433835.1 Anaerolineae bacterium
AAACCCGAAAAACAGGGTATCTTCTCGTTCCCTTATATGGTGCAAATCCATAACGTGTTAGGCTTTATTCTGCTGATCAACGCCTTTCTGGCCGTGTTCTACCACCTGGCCAGCGGCGAAATCCAGCAGTTTATTCCCCGGCCGCACGGCTTCTTCGACCAGATGATTACCCAGGCGACCTATTATCTGCGCGGCATCTTCAAGGGTGACGCCCATCCCTTTGAAAAGTCGCCCCAGAAAAAGCTCAACCCGCTGCAGCAGCTTACCTACTTTGGCTTGTTGAATGTGCTGCTGCCCCTGCAGATCATCACCGGTGTACTCATCTGGGGGATGCAAACTTGGCCGCAACTGGCCCACAGCCTGGGCGGGCTGCCGGTACTGGCTCCCATCCACAGCTTGATCGCCTGGCTGCTGGCCTCCTTCATTATTATGCACGTCTATTTAACCACGACCGGCCACAAACCCCTGGGCGGCATCCAGGCGATGATGGATGGGTGGGATGAAGTGGAAGTCAATGGTAACTCAGCGGTGGCTGACAACGAGGAGATCAACCAGACCTGACAGGTTTTACGAGTTGCCGTTGGGTGTACCATCATTCCAATTGAACGGCAACTTCGCCAGACGGTACTTCTGAAAACCTGTCAGGTCTTACTTCACAGCAATTACGGAGGGAAAGACACAATGCAAACCATCACCAAAAGAGAACCTAAACCTTACGCCAATCCTTACCTCGCCGGAGCGTTGTTGGGTGTGGTGTTATTCACCGCCTTCTTCCTCACCGGCGACGGATTAGGCTCTTCGGGCGGGCTAAACCGAATGCTGGTTTTCGTCGAAGATTTAGTCAGCGCCGATCACATCAACCGGGTCCCCTACCTGATTAGTATGGCCGGCGGCGAAAAAAATCCGTTGGACAACTCGTTCGTCTGGTTGGGATTTGGCACGCTGATTGGGGGTTTTGCGTCGGGCCTCATTCACGGGCGCGTACGCCTTGAAACCAACAAAGGCCCCCACATTACCAACTCGACCCGTTGGTTGATGGCCTTTTTAGGCGGCATCCTGATGGGCTACGGCTCGCGCTTTGCCCGGGGCTGTACGTCAGGGCAAGGGCTTTCCGGGGCGGCGGTGCTGTCGGTGGGTAGTTGGGCTTTTTTACCGGCGGTGTTTATCGGCGCGTACGCCTTCGCTTATTTTCTTCGGCGTTTGTGGATATAGGAGGCTTTCATGGAATTCTTCCCTGATTTTCCCGGCCCATTTCCCATATCAGCTATGTACGGCAACATTGGGCTGTACCTGGTCGCCGGCATTATCGGCTTTGGCTTTGGCTATGTGCTGGAGATGGCCGGTTTTGGCAACTCAAGAAAGCTGGCCGCCCAATTTTATCTCTATGAT
>JAGRBY010001246.1 GCA_020433835.1 Anaerolineae bacterium
TCGGTCACGTAGATGTGATCGCTAATTGAGGAGACAAGATGGCGAAAGCGTTGCTCACTTTGGCGTAAGGCATCTTCCGCTTGTTGACGCTCTTCGATCTCCTGTTTCAACAGGCGATTGGCTTCCGATAGTTCGGCGGTACGCTCTTCAACGCGGGCTTCCAAGAGGTACTGGGCCTCGTACAAGGCCGTTTCAGACTCCTCAACAGTCGTCAGCATTTGGTTAATATTCTGGGCTAGATTTGCCAACTCATCATTGCCCACAACCTTCACCCGCCCGGCTGAATTTCTGGTCAGGGTAATCTGGTTGACATTTTGGGTCAGGTGGGTTAAGCGTAGCAAAACCTCTTTTTCCAACAGCAAGACGGTGACCAGACCAAAGGTTAGCCCACTAGCAACAACCGACAAAATGAAATAAACCACGCTAGTCCGGCCTTGCTGGTAAATAAGACGGGGCAGTGATACTTTTAGTAACAGGGCCGGCTGTCCGAAGGCATCGTCTATTTGGGTATAACCGGCAATTTGGGTACTGCTCAAGGGGGTGCTAAAAATGGGTTGGTCTGGAGTTAAGGCGACTTGCGCAGTTTGGAAATCGGGGGGTAAGTGAGGATCATCCAAATGCCGAATAGAGAGAGATAAGCGGGTGCTGGCGGCCAGTTTTTCTATTTCAGATGCATCCAGATAACGCCCAATGATGAGGGTACCCTGAATAGGCCCCTCATCATTGCTGGTTAAAATAGGCCGCGACACAAAAAGCAGCGGCGCTTCGGGCAAGGGCATTACCCCCAGCAGCTTATCTTGAGGTGTGGCATGGTTCAAAATTGTTTCATGTTGAGCCAGATAATCTAACAAGTTGGGGGAAACATCGACGGCATCATTACTTTGCAGGTCAACCGCTTTGGTAAAAACAAGTTGATGGGCTGAATTGAAGAACAGCATAAAATTGAGACGAAGGTTCGTGAGGGTTGAGTCCATCAAATTCTCTTCAATGTACTCATCATTCTTACCCTGGACAAAGGTATATGTATCATCCCAGGGTGCCCAATCACCGCCAATACTATCGAGAACAGCCAATTGATCATGCAGCGCGGTGGTGGCTCGTTCCACATTTTGGTTAACATCCTCGGCTTCTAATGTGGCAAAGCTCTCTAAGAGGATAGTTTGAGAGATAAAGTACAATAGCATGACCAGCCCCACCAAGGTCACGCTGATAATAAGAAGCGTTTTGTTTCGTAGGGTCATTTTATTCGATAAGTTTAGCTGTTTTTAAGGGGCCCAAATTAGCTACAGGTTTTGTAACCGGGCCAAGTTTATAGGTTTGAAAAAAAACAAATAGCTTCGGCATGTCATTTCGAGCGGATAGCGAGAAATCCCTACGGAGTCGCTT
>JAGRBY010001247.1 GCA_020433835.1 Anaerolineae bacterium
GTGGGGATGGGGTTACTGACATCATAGTAGCTAATCACTAACATTAACGTCAAGAGTAACGCCAACCCGATAAAATGTATGGCTCCTTCTTTTTCAGGAGCAATCCGTTTGCCGCGAATGGCTTCGATAATCACAAACAGAATGCGACCACCATCCAAAGCCGGCAGCGGAAGTAAATTGGTTACGGCCAGAGCGGTACTCAAAATTGCGGTCAGCCACAAAATAGGGAACCACCAGTTCAACTCCACAGCGGCATCAACGGCCGATCCTGTTTGCTGATAGATACCTACCGGGCCGGTCGGTCGAGCCGCCTCAGCCGGAATAACATCCCTGAGAATAGCAATAGGTAGGTAGAAAGTCAAACCAATGTACTCGGCAGTTTGCCGAAAACCTCGCACCACCGCGGTTGGCAGCGAGTAGTAGGTTTTTTCGCTTTCGATGCCTTCATAACTGATGCCCACGCCCATCGAACCTTGCCCTTCCGGGGGATCGACGCGCGGAACCAGCGATGTGGTAAATTCCTTTTCCCCACGCTGAACGCGCAGCGTAATCTCATTACCTTTATTTTCGTTGACGTAATAGATAAGATCGCCAACGTGGTTGAACTCGATGGTATCTGCCCCCAAAACAATATCACCCGCTTCTAACCCGGCACTTTCAGCCGGAGTACCTTCCACAACTTCAGTGACGACGGTTTGGGCGATGGGTGTTTCTTCGCCCATGGCATTGGTGCCGGTGACAGGCTCAGGAACGCCGGACATCGACGTGAGGGTGAAAAAGAAAACAGCCGTAACCAGATTCATCAGCGATCCGGCCACCAGCACTGCGAAACGAACCCGCTTGCTTTTACTGGCAAAACTGCCGGGGGCAGTGGGGTCTTCCTCACCCACCATCCGCACGTAGCCGCCCAACGGTATCCAGTTGATCGAATACTCTGTCGGCTTTTCAATGGCATCCACGGTCGACACCGGGATATCGCCGCTGTTCTGAATTTTGCTCGTATCCCGGCTCAGCATGTTAAACAGCTTTGCTTCGCTGCCTTCAGTGCGTTTGGGGCCTCTAACATCTATTTCGACCAAATTGAGGCGAGTCACAGCCGGCCGGCCTTTGTCATCAACCGTGGTTTCGGCATACACTTGAACCCCAGGTTGAATGTGGCGCGAGACATTCACTTTGCGCCCAATGACGTATTCCTTCCCGTCGAGTGTGATTTTGCCTTCGTCTTGCCACGCTTTTACGGCCCGAGGTGGAAAACCAATAGCAAACTCCTCTACGGTAATGCCCGACCGTTTGGCGACAACGAAATGCCCCAATTCATGCACAAAAATCAAGATGCTGAGAATAATAATAAACGCGATG
>JAGRBY010001248.1 GCA_020433835.1 Anaerolineae bacterium
ACCCTCGAATGCTCGGGCAATAGCGGGTTGCCCTTCTTTTTTGGCGGCATCGGCAATGCCACTTGGGCCGGAACGCCGCTAGCACTCCTGTTGGAGGAAGCGGATGTGCTAAAAGAAGGTAGCGAAGTGGTCTTCTTTGGTGCCGATAAAGGCGAAGAAACCGTCCGCGATACGCCGATGGTGCAGCACTTTGCCCGCAGTATGTCATTGGAAGAGGCCATGCACCCCGGTATTCTGCTCTGTTATGAGATGAATGGTGAAGCCTTGCCGGATCGTAATGGTGCGCCGCTGCGATTGATTGCGCCGGGCTGGTATGGTATTGCCAATGTTAAGTGGTTAGAACGCATCGAAATTTGGGATACGCGACTGGCTAACCGCTTTATGGCCCGCGACTATGTGACCATTCGGCAGGTCGGTACCGAAGACGAACCCAAGTGGACCGAGACTTGGGTGGGGAAGGCGCTGCTCAAATCCGCACCGGCGCGAGTCGTTCAAAATGGCGATCAGTATCGTATTGAGGGAGCTGCATGGGGCGCACCAATTAGCTCGGTGGAAGTTCGCATTGATGATGGCCCTTGGCAAAGCGCCGAGCTGGCCTCCGGTCAACAGAGCGAATACACCTGGACTTTCTGGACCTTTGATTGGGCCGATGCCACGTCGGGCCAGCACGCCATCACAACCCGGGCCACCGACACCGATGGCAACGTTCAGCCTACGCAGGATGATCCCCTGATTGCCAACAAAATCACCTACTGGGAGAGCAACGGGCAGATCACCCGACAGGTAAATATTCCGGGATAATGTCTGCTCGCCAATGAGATCATCGAGGTCAAAGAGGGTTATCAACCCTTCGACCGCCCCCTGTTAGCGCCGGATAACAGGGGGTATTGATATAGCTAGGTATTCTCATTCCTGGCTATTTGTACTATGTTTTCCAATGTACCGATTGTAAAACACAAAGGAAAGAGGAACAAAATGCAAAGTCCTACGCTATCCCGTAGAGAGCTTCTCGTTGCCGGGGGGGCAACAATGGCAACTATGGCCTTATTGAATGCACGTTTAGCCCAAGCTGCTCCCCTACGTCAGGGCGATGTGGTGCTGCCCTGGCTGGATCAGCCGGAGGAAAATCCAGCTCCGGATGAGGTTCTCAGTTTACTTGTCTGGGAAGATCTCGACTCCTGGATTACGCCCAACGATCAGTTTTTCGGTATTGCCCACTATGAGTACCCGGAAATCAATCTCGGGCAATGGCAGTTGAGCATTGATGGCTTAGTGAAAAATCCGATGAGCTTGACGCTTGATGATCTTAAGGCTCGCCCGCGTCAGGAGCTAACCTATACCCTCGAATGCTCGGGCAA
>JAGRBY010001249.1 GCA_020433835.1 Anaerolineae bacterium
CGCTAGATTCCCGCTAAAAGCATGCGGGAATGACATCAGCCAGCGTTCCTCCTCGTAACACATAATGAGCCTTTTTCTTTACCACGGTTTAGTATAGAGCTACTCCGGTTGCAATAGACTATTTAGACCGCCTTTTGTTGAATCGTAGCCGATGTCTCCTCACGGGCCGACAGCATTTTGTTCAAGGCACTCATATAAGCCCTGGCACTGGCCACGATGATATCGGTGCTCGCTCCATGGCCGCTGTAGGTGCGGGCGATTTGAGCACCGGTCTGCGGGTTGGTAGTAAAGCCCTGTTCGTTTTCAGGCTGAATGCGAATGGTAACCTCGCCGATGGCGTCAATTCCTTCGGTTACGGCCTGCACCACGAACTCTGTCAGTACGTTTGGCACCTGCACAATGCGATTGATGGCCTTATACACGGCATCGACCGGGCCGGTGCCAATCGCCGCGTCGATCTGCTCGACTCCGTGCGGATCGGTCAAACTGACCGTTGCCGTCGCCGAGATTTGATCGCCGCACGAGACGTGAACCGTGTTGAGCTTCCAAATCTCACGCGGTTGGTAAAACTCATCGGTGATGATGGCCTCGATATCGGCATCAGTCACCACCTTCTTTTTATCGGCAACTCGCTTAAAGCGGCTAAAAGCCTGGTTGAGGGCATCGTCATTTAGGTCGCTGTAGCCCAGTTCATCCAACCGGGTGCGGAAAGCGTGCCGGCCCGAATGCTTGCCCAGCACCAGCGCACTGGCGCTCAGGCCAACGGTTTCCGGGCGCATAATTTCATAGGTGGTGTGGTGCTTCAACATGCCATCCTGGTGAATGCCCGCTTCGTGGGCGAAGGCGTTAGCTCCAACGATGGCTTTGTTGGGCTGGATGGGCATGCCGGTGTAGGCGCTGACCATGCGGCTGGTGCGGGTAATTTGGGTGGTGTCGATGTTGGTTTCAACCGTAAAATTCTGCGGACGGGTGTGAATGGCCATCACCACTTCTTCCAGGCTGGTGTTACCGGCTCGCTCGCCGATGCCATTGAGCGTGACTTCCACCTGGCGTGCTCCGTTGCGCACACCGGCCAGCGTGTTGGCCGTAGCCAGCCCTAAGTCATTGTGGCAATGGGTTGACCAGATAACTGTGTCGCCGCCGGGTGTATTTTCGATGAGGTAGTTAATCAGCCAGCCGAACTCGTCGGGCGTGGTGTAGCCAACTGTATCAGGAATGTTGAGCGTAGTCGCTCCGGCCTTGATGGCCTCGCCCAGAACAACCGTCAAAAACTGCGGATCGCTGCGTCCGGCATCTTCGGGTGAAAATTCGACATCATC
>JAGRBY010000124.1 GCA_020433835.1 Anaerolineae bacterium
CGTATTGAGTTTGCTCACCAACTCATGGATTTCGCTTATATGAAGCTGTTCGGCGCGACCGACAGATTTGGGGGCGTTGATCCCTGTTGCCGCATACCGATAAACCACTTTTTTGTTACCTTGCGTTTCCTCGATGTCTGCTAGAGTAGCTGTCTTTTCGACCTCAATAATAGCCTGGCAGCCATCAGGTATCTGACGCCGGCTGCGTACCAAATAGATGATGGCCGCACCCAACTTGTCGCCTTCTTCTAAAAGAATCGACGTTGCGGCATCGGCTCGGAGACGGGCTAAGGCCGTATTGTCGCCTTCTTCTTCAGAATCTAGCAGATCGACAACGACCAGTAAGAAGGGCAGCGTTGATTCGCTACGATCGATTTGACCATGCTCTTGCTCTTGCGATTGTGTGCGAATCTTGCGTTGGGAAAGTATGCGCCGGATTTGTTCGGTAAAATTGTCTAATCCATCCGTGGCATCTTCATCGAACCGCCGGGATTCTTTTTCCGTAGACTCATCAAGCTCGCTTGTAAAATAGAGGTTGGTACTCTGTTCATCAGCCTGGCAGTGAGATAAATCTCGTAACCATGCCCAATTTTCATCGGTATGGGCAATAAGATATAGTTTTGCATCATCAGGATCGTGAAAGGCGGCATAATCAGCTAAGACAGATCGTATGTACCGGTATACGGTGGTGCTATTCTCTCCGGCAATACCAATCGCATGCGCCGCCGGAGCGGTGGCGATGGCCTTTTCGGCCTCGCTGTATTCCGCCATATCATCCGTTAAACCCTGGCGTGGATTGGTGAGTTTGAGAATAATGGGGATATCAGATACAAATCTCGAATCAGATGCCAGCTTGTCTGCAGCCCTGGCCAGATCGCTATTGTTGCGGCTTGTCTGTTGGCGTTTATATACAACGGTAGAGGGTAGTGTGCCTTCCCCAATTCTGATAACCCCAAAATCAACATCGTCAGAACTACGCTGCCATAAACGCGCTTCTGCCCGCAGATTTTTGGGTCTATTTTTTGCAATATCAATGGAAGAGGTAAGCACGCGTTGTAGTTCGTAGGGATCAGGGTAATTGTATCGATAAAAATAGCGCTGGAGATCATGATAGTGATGCATCTCTTGCGTAAGCTCTGCCAAACGTTCGCGGTATTCTTGCTCTTGCTCTTTCTGGCGTTTTCGCTCGCGTAAAAAGGTATAGATGCTAAAGCCCACAGAGCCGATGACCATGAGCAACATAGGGATCATAAATGCAAGTCTGTTGCTACCACCGGATGAAACAAAGATAAAACCAAAAATTGTGATGAATGGTAAGGCCACCTGTAGAAGCTGCATCCAACCTTGCTCTCTTCGTTCAGGCGGATCGGGAATATCGATTTCTTGGATAGGAAGTTCCGGTTGAATTCTGGGCGGACGGTTTATAGGTAGTTTTGTTTGCTTATTAAGCGGAGCATTTTTCAGGGTATCAGTCATGGGTATCTCCTATTCAACTGGCACGCACAGCCATGAAAATGATGACAACGATTACAAGCAAGGCAATGATCCACACCCACAGCATAGCAGGTGATACATTTGGCAATGCCAATCGACGGTTACGCTCTTCCGCAGGTAGACGAACAAAAAGAGGCGGTTCTTCTGCTGCCGATGGCGTTTCCAAATCCTCTAGAAGTTGGTCGATGCTCTGTTGACGCACCTGCGGTGATGGTTCAATCATCTTTTGTATCAATTTGGTAACGTGCTCGGTATCAACACCGTGATGGATACGATGGCGACGGCCGCTTTGGATAGTTTTTTCAATTTCAGCATCACTTCGCAAGGCGTGGGCGTATATAGGCTTACCCACCAACATTTCAAAGAAAACAGTCCCAATGCCATAAATATCTGCGGCGGCTGTCAATAGGGGAGCCGTTGTTGACAGTTCGGGTGGCAGATAGGCCGGCGAAGCGTATCGCGGTTTCAAACAGGTAAACGCTTCTTCTTGCAAACTAAAGTTCTCATGATCGACCGCCACTTTATCCATATCCCACAGTAAGCCGAGATCCCACAGTAAAATTCTGGGGCACTTTTTTTTATCAAAGCGGATCAGAAGACTTTCCGGGCTAAGTGATAAATGTAGCTTTCGATCATCATGCATAAGCTGGATAGCATCAGCGACTTGAATAACAATCCAACCGACATAGTTAATCCACAGGTGATTGCGCTGTAAGAGCAACTGGCTTAATGGTTCGCCTTCACAATAGCTCCAGACAGAAAAGTAGACCTGACTTTCATCTATCATGGAGCGACCACATGGATCGCTCTCTATGTCTGTACCCAAGTAGGGGCGTTGCAGTTGGGGTAGGTAAGTAAATGGCGACTCCGGATCAACAAACTGATGTAGAAAAAGTGTTTCCCTTTTGAGGCGCTCTAAATTATCTTTGCCGGGATGTGCAATTTTGAGTAGCACATCTTTCTCTTGCTGGCGTGCTTTATAAAGTACGCCCGTGCGGCTTAAAGCTATTCGACGTAGTATCTCAAAATCTTCAAACCATTCACCAGCTTCAAAAATAAATGGTGCCTGTTCAGCGGAACAGTCTGGTTCAGGACAGAATAAATTTTGATCGGCAGCTTGACGCTGACAGAAAAGGCAAATCTGTTTCATAGGAAAGGTACCCATTTAGGTAGATTTGATATATAAAAGAAACAAACAAAAATCCTGAGACTTATACAAGAAAAGCAGAAGCAGTAAGTTGAAGCAGTATATTTACCGCTTCTGCTGTAAGGTAGTCACATAAACCGCTAAACGCCCCAATAGAAGCGGGTTTTGCCGTGTTGGTCAAAATCTAAGTACGAGCGTACAGCAGCATCGACATCACGGGAAAGTTCCTCCAGCTTAGCCTTTTCTTTTTCAAGCTGCTTTTTAATAACATTCAGAAAGGCAATTAGTGCTTGATTCGTCCCAAACGATAGAAAAGACGTAGCTTTCAACAGGTTGATCGCAGCGGTAAGCGCCTTAATAATCCCACCCAGCGTATCTGCAAGTTTGCGTAACTTCCGAGCAATCTTCTTTACACGGGCTGTATCCATGCGGGTATAGGTATGGGTTGCCATGATTAACTCTCCTTATCTAAAATTTTTGCGTATAGTATCGATTTAATGAACTTCTTTGTTTATTTGAGCCAAGCTGCAATGTTGTAACTTGGCTCTGTTCAATGGGTTATCGAAAGATATTACTAAAGAGTTCGCCAAGGGAATTGGCCTTTTGCTGGCCACGCGTATCTGCCTGGTCGATTAATTCAATGCTGCGCATAAAATTCCCATGCATCGTTTCTATCTGCCCGGTAATAATCTGGCTGGACTTCAAGTGTTCGTCTTTGAGGACAGCTATAAACTTATCCGCCGACGGCCCTTTCCAAGTCTTTCCCGCTTCAATTTCAGAAATAATGCCCTTAAGGGGGAGGGTAACCAGTTTATTAATTTGCCCGGCGCTCATTGCAAATTTGGCGATTGCACCTAAAGCTGATCCACGCAGTAATTTTATTATTTGCATAATCGTATCTCCTTAAATGTGTGATAGGGAATTGATTCTACGTTATTTACCCATCTTGCTTACATTTTCGCGTTCTACTTCGATATTACGCTGCTGAATAGCCATAGCGATGTCACGATCTTCTTCCATCGTCTTGGTATAAAGCGCATTAATGGCCGGGTTTAGCTTTTCGGTAAGGGCCGCACTCATAGCCGTCCCTGTGCGTCCAACCAAACCGCCTTCATTGAGCTTACCTGCAATTTGTGCAACCTCTCGCATTGTTGCCTCCAACTCATTGGCGGCTTGTTGAAGTTTTGACCGATATTGTGTTAATGCCACATGCGGGGTTTGGATTACAGTTGATGCCATTTTTAATATCCTTTCTTTTAATTAATTGAATTAGTTAATAGTGTTTCCTCAGTTGCATCATCATTATATGCTGCAAACGAGGTAGTAATTGGTAAAAAAAGGGTAAAACTTACGTATTGCCAACTGTCACCTTTTGCTTCACGGTGATCAAACTCAGCCAAATTTGAACTGACAGACTTCGTGACTCTCACCTATAATCCTCTCGTATCGTTTAATGACAACACGCCATTTATAGATTTCGCCCCTCCTGACGACTGTACCATTGGCATTTCCCCAACCAATAAGGTGATCTGGAGTAAATCTTTCCTCGAAATAATAGTATCTGCCTTGCTCATTTTCTTTACTGTAAAGATTTGTACCCTGGTTTATATCCTCAAACTTGGATGAATCGATTAGAATAACTATTTCGTTGGAGACATCTATTTGAAGCTCAAGAACGTCATTATTGAATAAGTTGCCGTTAACCGTAAAAGCAAACTGTAAAGGGTTGTTATTTAACGGAAAAGTATTGATATCGCTGTTACAACTTTGTACAGAGCCTTTATCATTAGGTTGAATGATGGCATCAGCAGGGTTTAGAATTTTGATTGAGACATTTGGTATTGGCGTTGGAGTAGGGATAGAGGTCGGTATCCGTGTTACAGTCGGTGTCGCAGGTGTGGGTGATGCAGTTAGTGGTACAACAGATGCGGTAGATGTGGGTGTAGCCGTTGGTTTAGGTGTTACCATACGCGTGCTGGTAGCCGCTGGTGATACAGTCGGTGTGGGTGTATTCGTTGGTGCAATCGCTACTGTAGTACTCGCTGGTGTGGAGAAAGTAGGTGCGGATTGTAAAAAACCGAACCATATACCGTAGCAAAAAATGAACAAAAGAATGATCGCCAATAAAGGGCGTAAAACAAACCCGCGATTCCGGCCCTTTTGCTGAGGCAGCAGCTTCTTTATTTGGTTTAGCTCCGCCCGCACATCTTTAGCCGAGGGACGCAAACATGGATTCTCAGCCAAACAACTATCTAAAAGAACTTTAATTCGGTCATTAAGTTTCTTTCTCTGTTCCTCTGATGTACCCGCAGGATAAATAAAGGTAGATACCAGGTCGCTATACTTACGACTGCCTAACTTGCCGGGGATAATTCCGGTTAGTAAATAACCAAAAATCAATCCCAAAGAATAAATATCCATAGCAGGATGAGCACGGCTCTCATTTATTTGCCTGTTGTCACTTGTTACGATTTTTACCTGTTCCGGTGCCCGCCACCATTGGTTCCCTAACGTAGCCGGCTCCCCTTGGGGTCTGGCCTCCCCAAGGTCGATGATAACGATTTCAGGGGAGGTTAGATTCTTCAATAGAATGTTGTTTGGTTTCAGGTCTAAATGTACGTAATGACCAGCACTTGTATGTAGATGCTCTAAGCCACTCGCAATTTGATCGATATATAAAATTGCCTGTTGTACAGGTATCGGCTTGCCGGAGATGATTTTTCCCGGAGGACGCACCAGGCGATCCGGTATGCCAAGCCAGCGCAACATATTGTAACTTTTGGGTAGTATGTTGGAACGGCAGAAGAAACGGAGCAAACTCAGGTTGATTCGACGTACCCGATAGATAAATTGCTCAGAGAAATAGCCTCGGTTATTAATCAGATCAGACAAAGGCATACCTGCGTAATATGGCTCTGCTAAATAGTTGCTTCGCGTCGATTTTGCCACAGCGAGATAGGTTCCATTTGACTGAACAGCCAGCAGTTTAGGTAACCGAAAATGTGGCCCTGCTTGCTTGATGATCGTCCCTATTACCTCGACTTCATTTTTGATGGAGTTGTTGTTTTCTCTCTCTTTAGTGGAGAGTGAACCCCCTTGTGTATTTTTGTCATGATTGGCTACTTTCAAGATCGCCAATTCTCTTGTTTGCAATTCAACTGCCAGCAGAATTTGCGAAAAATCAGTTCTGGCTATTTCAGCAATTTGATTAAAGTTAGGATGTTCATTGGTGTAAGCGTTTAGCTTCATTCTCTTTACCCCGTGAAACAGTTTAGCCATAAAAATCACCTCTTGTGGGGAGCACCTGGTTTTATCACCCGCCTTATCCGGTCAGTTGACCAAATATATGTGCGCTTATTACTATGAGCTACCTGACGAAATTAATTCTTGATTTTTCGATCCGTGCTCTAAATAACCATAATTATTGACACCTCCTCTTGAGTGTTCCTAGTCTATCAACAAAATGACGCGATCTCATGAGATTTCGCTAAGGCTACGTTGAGATTTGGCTAAAATGCGCCTTGCCCGCGTCAGCCCGATCTGTCCAACGGCGACGTCAACCGTGACGCCCGACCCGCTGGCTCATCATGCGTCTGCTCTTGCGACTGGTGACCATCATCTTCAACACGATGATCTTACAAGGGCTGGTGGCCCTCTTTTTGCTGCTGCTCTTCATTGGATCGTGTTTTTGTGGGACCGATCATGGCTACGTATCAAGTTGATCACGAACGCATTCTCTGGACATCGCCCACCGGATAACCCAACTGTCGCCCATAACCCCTTTTATCCCCGTCACCATGGTGTTTTTTAAAAATGACCATGGTGACTCGGTATGACTCACCATGGTGTTTTTTAAAAATCACCTAGATGACTCGGTATGACTCACTAGAATGACTCGGTATGACTCACTAGAATGACTCGGTGTGACTCACTAGAATGACTCGGCGGACTCACTCTAGTGATCGCGGCTGATCATTCTAATGACTCGGTGGAATCACTCTAATGATCCGGCGGAGGTGACCATAGTGATTGACAAAAACGTCACATCAGCCATTCCCGCTAACTTGGGGACATTGGGCTGGATTGCCAAGGATGGTCGTCGGCCGGTCGCCAACGTTGTGGTTTGGGGGGCGGAAATGGTAGGTGCTGAACAGTTGTTGCATAAGCAATCACCTGTTTCATTTTGGTGGAAAGCGTGCGACCCCAGCGAGTATAAAATGCTCTTTGTGAAGTACATCTCCGATGTCTGGCAGGACCATTACGATACCCTTCTGTCGTACGCCGACCCCTACAGAATTCAAGACGGACAGGTCATCCATCAACCCACATTGAGCTTATTCCCTAATTTTGTGGGCACCGATCTGGTACGCATTCTCGAATTGGCCGGTACCCAACTGACTCTCTCTACGGTGCCTATTCGCGTGATGGGTGTTATTGTGAATGTCATTATTATTTGGGAGCGAGTAACCTAACAAGCCCTGGATACATATCAAGCTGTTCGCTGCCATTGGGAGGCCTACATTGTCGCTTGAACAGGCTCAAAGACCCTTCATTACCCATGTGCTAAATGGTATTGGAAAGTCACTCCGTGCGCTCAAAATCCCGCTTTATGAATTAAAGGCCGAGGCCTTATGCGAAAGTGCTACGAAGAATTTGAAGCTGAGTGACTTTGGGGATCCGACGTTTTATGAGGGGATGCATTGTTTATTGAACTCAATAGATAAAGAGGCTAACCTAAATTTTCTCGGCCGTATGCTCATGCAAAAAATTCTCATTGCCTTTCTTTAAAACCGCTTGCTCCTTGCCGAACGGGTTCACGATTATAGTGACTATTTTGGGTTGGTTAAGCACTAAGCGGGGAAAGTGAGAGATTAGATAACTGGAGATCTAATCTCCCGGACCCAGTGCCCTGGGCAATTGGAGCTGGAGAAAGGGGGGTGAAAATAAGTCGATACTTCTGTCTGAAAGCTAACGTTACTCAATCAACTGCCGTAAGAGCCAGCGACCTGATGTTAGATCAGTGACATCAGCAGCCATCGCCTGGGCTGTTTGATAGCGCTCTGTAGGATTCTTGGCCAGGGCGCGGTTGATGATATCCTGAGCAGCGCTCGGTAGATTAGCCTTAATTTGAAAGATATCCGGTATTGGCTCGGTCAGATGGGCCAGAGCAGTGTCTCGAGCTGTGGTCGCTACGTAAGGCGTTTGTCCGGTTAACATCTCGAACAGGACGACGCCCAAGGCGTAGATATCGCTGCGTCCATCCACTTCTTTTCGATCAATTTGTTTCATAACAGCCTTAACCTGCTCCGGACTCATGTATTTGGGTGTACCGGCCAAACTGTTTTCCATGGTTTCATCCGATGTTTGTGCCTGGAGCACCGCAATGCCAAAATCGGCCAGGAAAGCATCACCTTTGGCATCGAACAGAATATTACCGGGTTTGACATCATAATGAATAATCTGGTGGGCATGGGCTGTGTCAAGCGCCTCGGCTACTCGCTCGATAATTGGCCCAATCTGGTGCAATTTAAGCGCGTTTTGAGCTATCTTCTGGGCCAGTGTCCCGCCCGATAGATAACGCATCACAATATAGAGTTGATTCTCATACTCGCCAACGTCGTACACATGGGCAATAGCATCATGGTTGAGGCGGGCGATCAGTTTGGCTTCGCGCTGAAAGCGCCGCCGCAGTTCGGGTGTCATCGCCAGATGGCCCGGTAGCACTTTAATCGCCACCTGTCGTTTTAAGATGGGATCATAAGCCAGGTAGACAACGCCCATACCGCCGCGACCCAGTTCCCGTGCAAGGTGGTACCGGTCAAACTTTTGGATCGAGGCCGTGTCCTTGGGAGCTGAGGGTGGACGGGAGACACGCGCCTCCAAGGTAGCTGGCGGAGGGATAAGAGGCGGCACTTCGATTAGATCAGAAATACGGCTCAAATGCCATCGACCGGTCTGAATTTCTTTTATTCGGGCGGCCAAGGTTCCGGCCGTCGGGTAGCGATCTTGAGGCTCCTTGGCCAGCGTCCGCTCAACAATAGTTTGATAGGCTTGAGGTAACTCCGGGTTGATCTCGCGGATCAAGGGAATGGGCGACTCCAGTTGAGCCAGCACCGTTTCGAAAGGTGAGGCGGCTTGGTGAGGCGTTTGACCGGTTAGGGCTTCAAAAATGACCACGCCAAGGGCGTAAATATCGCTGCGGGCATCAGGGTGGGCCGGTTCGCCGTTGATGAGGGCCTGGATTTGTTCAGGACTCATATATGATGTAGTGAGTGCTACGTCTTTCGATTTAATGAGATTGGTCCAGGTTTCCGTTATCGCCGAGATACTAAAATCCGAAAGATAGGCTTGGCCCTGCCCGTCGAACAGGATATTGTTCGGCATAATCTGGCCGTGAACAATACCTCGGGCGTGGGCTTCGTCGAGAGCGGTGGCCACCCGCTCGATGATAGGCACTAATGATTGTGGTTTGAGGCGTCCCTCGGCCCGAAGACGGGTTTCTAAAGTGCCGCCATCCAGATAGGGCATCACCACATAGGGGCGCTGCTCATATTCACCAAAATCATAAACCTTTACAATACAGGGGTGTTCGAGGGTGGCAATCAGTTCAATCTCTTGCTTAAAATTGGCCCGAAAGGTCTGGCCGCTGCCATCTTGAGCAGGCAGAAGCTTGATGGCGACCCGACGCGCCAACTTTTCATCATAGGCCCGATAAACAATCGTCGGGCCGCGCCGCCCTAATTCAACTTCAACTTGATAACGGCCAATTGTGGGCGGTACCACAGGATCGCCCACTTCTTTTTCGAGTAAGTTGTTATCAACAGCCGAGGTAAAGGCCGCCGCTAGCGCTTGGGCACTGGAGAATCGTTGGGCGGGGTCCGGAGCCACAGCTTTTTCAAACACGGCCTGGATTGCGCCCGGCAGATTCGCGGTCTGGGGGCCAAAGGGTTCTGTTTCAATCAGAGAGCGTCCGGTAAGCCACTTATACAAGATACGGCTCAGCGCGAGGAGGTCGCTGCTCTTGTCGTTCGGATCGGCTATCTCCCAACCAAATCCCGTCAGAACCGGATCATCGACATCCGTGAGCAGGATTTGGTCGGCACTGAGGTGACCGTGGACAACTCCCTGAGCATGGGCGTAATCAAGTGCGTCGGCAATTAAACCCAACTGCCGGACTATCTGAGCCGGGGCCGGCCTTTGGTTTACACTTTGTAGTTGGGTCAAGGCATCGGCTAAGGTTCGATCGTCGAGATATTCCATAACCAAGAAAGGCCGGTTGTCGACCACCCCAACATCGTAGACGCGGGCAATATAAGGGTGAGTCAATCTTGTGCTTTGACGTAGGCGCTCGATGAGCCGGCGACCGGCTGTAGAGGAGGTAGATAGAGAAAATTGTTTGATGGTGACCGGTCGCCGGGCTTGCGTGTCGAACGCTTGATAAGCGTCTTGCTGCGAGCCGGTCACTTCCAGTTGGTTGACGATGTACGGGCCGAATGACTCTAATTTCACACGCTGTTCTCAATCCTTATCGTGGCCGCTATGATACCAAACAGGCCGTCAGTTGGTCGGCCAGAATTTGTACATTCGGTTTCTTAAGAATACTGACATAGCTGCCGGGCACGCTATAGACCTTCAATCCATTGGGGACCACGCTATGCCAGCCCCACAATACCCCGGAGAATCGAACGGGAGACTCTGTTGCTAAAAATAACGCAACCTGCCCTGGGTAGGATTTGGGTTGATACTTTTGTAGAACCTGAGTGATCGTCTCATAGCCCTCGTCGCCCAATGTTTCCTGCACGGTTTGATACTCTTCTTCCATCCGTTCGACCACCCGTTCGACCGGCTGCGGCAATCGGTTTTGCAGCGTCCCCCGCACCTCCTGGAGGGGCTTCTCCAATTTGGGGACAATATTGGATTGAACCCAATTATTCAGCGGCTCGAACAGCTTGTCGCCGGTTTTTTTCAAGGTATTGGCCGAACGATAGCTCCAGTAGGGCAGCGGGTTGTTAACCAGAAAGGGTGTGTCAATGAGCGCTACTAAGGCCACGTCACGCCCGCTGGCCTGCAACTGCTGGGCTACTTCAAAGGCCACCAGCCCCCCCACATTATAACCTCCAATAAAATAGGGGCCTTTGGCCTGTTTGCCGGTAATCTGGTCGATGTAATGGGCCACAAGCGCATCAAGGTTGGTTAGCAATGGCGGACCATCTGCTGGCTTGGGTGGTTGTAGGGCGTAAATAGGCTGCTCGGATTTCATATGATCAGCCAACGTTTTCAGGATCCCCACATCGCTATAGCGGCCGACAACACAGAAAAAGGGAGTTTGCCCCTTACCGGCTTGTACGGTGTACAGAGCATCCATCTCTTTTTGGGGCGAGGCCGGCTCGGTTTCGGATGCTTGTTGAGGCGGTTCGTCGGCCAGAATGGCGGCATCCAAGATCGTAGCGTCTGATGAGTCGGGCGCAGCGGATGACTCAAAGCGCAGTTCAGCCTCGCCCATCCTAATCACATCCCCGGTGGCCAGATTCACTTGCTGCACAGCCTGGTTGTTGACGATGGTGCCTTGGGACGACTCTAGATCGAATAGGGTACAGCCTGCTTCCGTACACTCGATGCGGGCGTGAGCGCGAGACAGTTTGGCCCGTTTGATAGGGATATCGTTGGTTTCAGCACTGCCAATGGTCGTGATTGTCTGCGTTAATACAAACTCCTCTTCCGGCTCATCCGTGACCTTTACAATGAGTTTGCCAAAATTTCTTTCCACAATTGCCTCCTCGATCAATAGTATTACAGAAAACGGTTGCTTGTGATGGCCTATCTGCCTAATATTGCCAAAATTTTAACTCACATGGTCCACGCTCGACCACCAGAGCGCCAACATACCCCGAGGCCGGAGCCACGGCCTGCATCGTCCATTGGGTGACGGCCTGCGGATCTTCCTGAACCCGCAACAGAGCCGCCGGTTCTCCCGGCTTGAGGCTAACATCAAAGTGATCCAACGGATAGTAAAGCCCTTGCCCCAACGCTTTAATAAAAGCCTCTTTGCGGGTCCAGCAAGTGAAAAATGCTTGGAGACGAAATGGTTTGGGGACCGCCGCCAGCGCTTCTTTTTCTGCTGAAGAGAAAAATCGCGCAGCCAGCCCCTCAAAATCATCGAACGGGCGGATGTGTTCAACATCAACCCCAACCGTCCGCCCCAAGGAGACAGCCACCAGCAGCAAGGTGTGCGAGTGGGAGATGTTGAATTCGAGGTTATGCTGACGGGAGACCAGGGCCGGTTTTTTGTGCTCGCCATAACAGAACTCGACTTGATCTGGCCGGATATCTTGGTAACCGGCCAAAATGACCCTCAACGCCCCTCGCCCCACAATGAAGCGCTCCCGATCTCTGGCAAAGTGAAACCGAGCGGCCCGCTCTCGCTCGCTGCTTGACAGAATTTGGGCCAGTTCGTGTCGATCCGCCTCGGATACCTCAAGCCACACTTTCCACAAGTGAACCTGATCGTGAGCCAGCGTCAACCCGGACGGTGGTCGGCGCCAAAGGCTTATTTTATCTTGATTGTAAGCTGTTTGGTCATTCAATGTCAGCCTCTCATCAACAAGCTCTCTTTTATTTTAATCAAACATTTTCCACTACGTCAAGATGTGGTTCCATTATTGGGGATCTTGGGCTTCTCGTTGTGTTTAAAGTTACCTCAGCTCGAACATGGTTTGGCATTGGTAATAGCCTGGTCATCCTCCAAACAATGTTTCGATCCTATTTCGAACTTCCGGTTGGGCAAAACTGACTTCGTGCATCGCCAATTCCTGCTCGATGATGGCCGGCAGCTCGGCTTTGATGCTCTGGGTCAGGTGTGCTTTCAACAGCTTGAGCGAGACCAAAGACTTGTCGGCCAGATCGCGGGCCAGAGCCAGAGCGGTAGTAATTACTTCTCGCTTGGTGACCACTTGGGCCGGAATGCCCCGTTCGCGCAAGACCCCACCATGGTAGTTGTTGGCGCTAAAGAGGAGTTCGTTGCCCAACAGCGCTCCAAACTTGCGTGGAATAATGTAGGTCGATCCCATCCCCGGTGTGAAGCCGTACTTCATAAAGTTGGCGCTGTAGAGACTCTCCTCGGCCATCACCATCATATCGGCGTAACAGCCAAACGCTAAACCACCGCCCAAGGCATGCCCTTGCATGGCGCTGATGGTCGGTACCTCGCAATCCAAGAGCAAACGGTAAAAGGCCAGATCGGTGAATTTGATTTTGCCCTCGTAAATGTTGATTAACTCTTCCTTGGTACCACCGCAACAGAAGTAGTTGTCGTAACCGTGCAGTACCACGACCTTCACCGTCGGGTTCCGGTCGATCTGGTCAAAGGCCCTCATCAACCCCTCAATCAATGCTTTGGAAAAGGTGTTGCGATAGGTGCGCTCTTCCATCGCTACGACCGCAATGCCCGGTTCGGGATAGGTCAGCCTAACTACATCGTTCATCGTGTACTCCTACGTCTCCCATGGGAATTTCTGATATTCAACATAGTTCTTAATATTCTGCTGCACCCGCTCCGTTCGCACCAGACGATTGAGTTCGGCTATGGCAGTCTGTTCCATTTCTTCGGTCAAGAACCACATCTTTTGGAAATAGGCTTTGGCCTCCCGAATGGTCTGCTCATCGAGCCGTCCCAGGCGTAGCAAATAGCGGCGGATGTCGTCATCCGGTCTGTCACTAAGCGTGTCAACCAGGCCGATACGCGCTGCTTCTTCAGCCGTGATCGTTTCGGTAGTCAGCGTCAGGCGGTACGCAGCTTGAAAACCCACCCGGCGAATAAGAAAGGGCATAACATTGGCCGGCAGCAGTCCCCACAGGGCTTCGGGTAGGCCAAAGCGGCTGGCCGGGGTTGCCACAACCAGATCGCTGGCCGCGACCAGCCCCATACCTCCGGCCAATACGGTTCCTTCTATCTTGGAAATGATAATCTTGGGACTTGAAGCAAATCGTTTGAGCAAGGACATATACTGCTGTCCCTCACCCATGTCCGTCATGGCGGCTCCCCTGGTCGCTTCTTCAAAATCCATACCGGTGCAGAAAAAATTCTGTCGCCCAGTCAGGACAACCAGCCGGCAATCCGGATCGGCTTCCGCTTCAGTCAATCCCCGCTGCAAACCCTCCATCAGTGCCTGGCTGAGGCTGTTGCGTTTGTCCGGCCGGTTCATTGTCAGTGTCCAGACTCGAGGATTGGGTTGCGCGATCAAAACGGCATCTTCGGCCATCCCTAACTCCATTCGTAAACGCGGTGGAAGCCTTCGATTTTGTTTAAGACCAACAATCCCCGTCCGGCAAATTGCCGGTCGTAGATACCGGCATAGCCATCCTTCTCGACCGTTTTGTCCTGAATACCAAAGAGCCACGCATCGTTCAGGTCGAGCAAGCGGTCATAATCGGCCATCGACAATTCGTGGCGTTGGGCCAGCCGTTGGGCGATCCCCATCCGACCCAATTTCTCTTTGGCCGTTGGAGTCACGACGCCGCTGTAAAACTCAGAGGAGCAGCCGGAGCCATAGGAAAACAGCCCCACCCGCTTAGGCCGGTCGATGTTGGCATTAT
>JAGRBY010001250.1 GCA_020433835.1 Anaerolineae bacterium
ACGATGTTGATCAGGACACTTGAGATCTCAAGTAAGGTCATGACGATGTTGATCAAGGTACTTGAGATCTCAAAAGAGGTGATCACAAAGGAGGGAGAGCAACGAAATCTCCAAAACAGCAACGCGAATGAAAATGGTTCGGAGCGACAAAGCTTGCTTTGTCATCAGCATTGGGATCAAAGTAAACTTTGATGCTCCAGATATGTGTTTTCATTTCCATCAGTGCTTCACTGGTTCTCTTCCGCCCGATAGCCGCAACACACGCCACGATTGAAAAAACAGTTGATACCCATTAAGACTATGTGATATAATCAATCGTTCCAGACTTAAGTCAGAAATACAGCCATAGGTTTCTTCGTTATGCCTTTTATGCGCTCTGGCTCGAACTGATTACCTGACGGCTGATAGCTAACCGCTGATAGCTAACCGCTAACGGCTAACGGCTGACCGCTGACGAAAACATCAAAGGAAAACCAAACCATGCTCATCCGTCACTCCCTCACCACTAACTGGCAGTTTCGCCGGACCGAAACCGAGGCCTGGTATCCGGCCCAGGTACCGGGCGGCGTCCACACCGATCTGCTGGCCGCCGGTCTCATCCCCGATCCCTTTGTGGCCGACAATGAGAAGCGTGTCCAGTGGATCGCCGAAACCGACTGGCAATACCGCCGCACCTTCATCGTCGCTGCCGACCTGTTGGCGCAGCCCCGCATCTTTCTGGTGTGCGACGGCCTCGACACCCTGGCCGAGCTTGCGCTCAACGGACAGGTGCTCGGCCAGAGCGAGAATATGTTTCGGCAGTACCGCTGGGACGTTACCGCGCTGCTACACGCCGGCGATAACGAACTGTCCATCCTCTTCCGCTCGCCGCTGCACTACGTCGCCCCCCGGCAGGCCGAGCGCCCGATGACCGGCGTATCGCACGCTATCCCCGGCGGCCCTTACTTGCGCAAAGCACCCTGCCAATTTGGTTGGGATTGGGGCCCCAAGCTGCCGCCCATCGGCATCTGGCAAGATATTCGCCTGGAAGGGCGCGGCGTGGCCCAGTTTGATGATGTTCGCCTACAGCAGCAGCATCAGGCCGGTGCGGTTGTGCTTGAGGCGGCGGTCAGCCTGGATCGCTGGCAGGCCGCTGATCTAACGGTGATGATGCATATCACCGGCCCGGACGACCGCACGCTCACCACCCAGGCCGCGCTCGATGGCGACAGCCACACGCTGGTCGTCACCATCGACCAGCCGCAGTTGTGGTGGCCCAACGGCTACGGCGATCAGCCGCTTTACCAGGTCGATCTCCAGCTAACCGACGGCCAGCACG
>JAGRBY010001251.1 GCA_020433835.1 Anaerolineae bacterium
GTTGGATGCCCGATAAAGACATTCGGGCATGACCATTGCCTCCATTTCTATGACCTCCTTGGGATCCATATTGAGCCTTCAAATCAAAGTTTTAGAGGAAACCACCATCCGGTTAAGGCTCGATGCCGTTTTAACGACGTTGTACCTGTTGTTTAATGAGGGGTATTACTCTCAATCGAACAATCACGTCATTCGCAAAGATCTCTGTTTGGAAGCCCTGCGGTTGACCTTGCTTTTGACTGAGAACCCGTTGACCAGTACCGCCGAAGCCAACGCCCTGCTGGCGCTTATGTGTTTCCAAAGCTCCCGGCTCGATGCCAGGGCCAACGACGCTGGTGAGGCCATTTTGTATGAGGAGCAGGATCAAAATCTGTGGAGCAAAGAACTCATCGACAAGGGGAATATCTATTTGGTCAATGCTTGTTCAGAGAGCGAAATTTCAAAATACCATTTGGAAGCCGGTATTGCGTATTGGCATACCACCCCTACCGCTGAAAATAAGTGGGAACATATTTTACAACTCTACAATCAGCTTCTCCTTATCGAATATTCTCCTATGGCCGCCCTAAACCGGACCTTTGCTTTGGCAAAAGTGTATGGACATGAACGGGCCGTAGAAGAAGCCGAAAAGCTCAATCTCCGCGAGATTAATTCTTACCATGCTTTGTTGGGCTATTTGTATGCGGCTATTGACGTTGATAAAGCCATTGCCCATTATCGTGAAGCCATAATGTTAACAAATTCCGGTTCAGAAAAGAAAATGCTGACGAAAGCGATACAGCAGTTGAGGGCAAGAAAAACGACGGCTGGATGACTCACGGTGCGGCTTTGGTATCCAGGGAGTAAGGAGTAGGGAGTAAGGAGTAGGGAGTAGGGGAAAAACGGTTTACGCTCCCCGATTGTATGACTACGAGGTGTCGTTTCATGTAAATTCGGCAGGATTTGTTCTGGCTGTTATGATAAAGTAAGCTTTGTCGCTCCGATTTTGTTAGCCGGATGGTTAGTTTTATGGGTAGACCGGCGAATTATGTGAGTCAAATCCCAAATTATGTGAGTCAACTTCGTAATTATGTGAGTCGATTTTGTAATTATGTGAGTCAACTGAATGTTTATTTAAGACGCACCAATGTTTATTTAATACGCGCCAACGATTATGTGAGTCAACTGAATGTTTATTTAAGACGCGCCAATGTTTATCTAAGAGTTCAAACGGATTATATGAGTCGTTCAAATGTTTATTTAAGACGCGCCAATGTTTATGTGAGTCAACCCAATGTTTATTTAAGACAACGCAACGATTATGTGAG
>JAGRBY010001252.1 GCA_020433835.1 Anaerolineae bacterium
CTTTTCTTACAAACAGCGCACAAAAACAAATTTGGACAATACGCGCCAAACAATTGAGACGTTTAAACCGGATGTGATCTTCATTCATATTATGTGGAATCTTTCGCGAGGGGTGGCTTGGATGGCCGAACAACTCTGTCCCGGCCGAGTAGTCTATTATATTGCCGATCATTGGCCTTACATGCCCGATCCCCACCAAGCTTATTGGCGAGATCAGGCCAACAACCCCATTCTAAACCTGTTAAAGCAATCCGTAGCACCGCTTCCACTAAAAATGATCGAACGCGATCAAAAAACATTTCAACTTAAATTTCAGCACGTCTTATGTGTCAGCAACGCCCTCAAAGAGAGTCTGCAACAAAATACGGATATCAACCCCAGCGCTATGCATGTCGTTTACAATGGCATCGACACGAAGCGTTTTATTGATGCTCGTAAGGCCGCCAACAATCAGCCCCAAGCAACGGCTTTATCATTGTTATATGCGGGTAGCTTAGTATGGCATAAAGGGGTCCATACTACTATCGAAGCGATGGCTGTTTTAGTGAATCGTTTTAAGCTTGAAAACATCCATTTAACCCTGGTCGGCAGCGGACACCCCGACTACGAGGCCCATTTAAAGAGTCTGGTTGAAGAAAATCGGTTAACTTCTTTCGTTCACTTCAAAGGCCGAGTTCCTCGTGAAGAGATGCCCGAACTTTTACCGCAATTCGATGTTCTGATCTTTCCTTCTACTTACGAAGAACCTCTGGCCAGAATGACCCAAGAAGCTATGGCTAGTGATTTGGTAGTGGTCGGTACAACCACTGGTGGAACAAAAGAAATTCTGATAGAAGGGCAAACAGGCCTGACTTTTCCACCCGAAGACGCGGATATGTTAGCCGAACAAATCAAAAGATTGATCGATCATCCTCGCTTACGAACCCAGCTTATCGATAATGCCCGGACCAAAGTCATCAACGAATTTGATATTAGCCGCATGATTACGGAAATAGAATGGCATTTATCGCAAGCAGCTGAAATTATTCCGGCAGCCGTTAATTCGTGATAGGGCTTACGCCAAAGTTGAAGTTCTAGCCTAAAATTTCAGTGGCACTAACTCTAACTTTTTTCAAACTAACTTCCCATACCTTTATGATAAAAATTTGTTACAGTAGACTTTAAGTAACAAAGAAATTTACCTGTATTTACTTCTGTTTCTAATCGGCTTAAAAGTACAAAATGCGTATTCTGTTTTTATCGAACTATTATCCTCCATATTCCCGTGGCGGTTACGAACAGTGGTGTCAGGAAGTTGCCA
>JAGRBY010001253.1 GCA_020433835.1 Anaerolineae bacterium
GGCTATTTCCACATCCAGATCAGACATTTTGTCTGACTTCTTGACTTGAATATCATCTATCCGGCTATCAAAAATCACCTTCCTGAGACGGTCTAAGACTTGGACTAACCTGTCCAACCCTTCGGCCAACGGTTCAAGTAGATTCACCAAAAACCACACCAGAAACACTATTGCGACAAATAGCGCGGCTACCCAAAAACCCAAGAAAAATTGTCTCGCATCCTCGGTTGTTGCTGCTGGTATCGGCTGCGTTTGAAATGTTATGCCTTCCGGCGTTGCCGTTGCTATAGGCTGGCCGACAATCGGAACATCTTTAATTTGGCTGCACAAGGCGCATGTCAGAATCAAAGTGAGCAAAACCATAAGAATAATACCTATTGTTTTCATCGCTTAAGCCCCCTTCCCTTTGCACAATGAAGTGCCATTTACAAGGTCCAATCTTGCACTAAAAGTATTGCGGTGGATACCCAAAAACTTAGCGCCTTCTGCCTTGTTCATGCCGGCAGCCATGAGCGCATCAGCCTGAATCGCTTGCACAAGCTCGGCGGGTACATCGTCAATGGTGGCCATAGAAAACGCTTCCCGCTGCGTTCTGAGGGCGTTTATCTCATTTTCCAGCGCTTCTCGTTGTGCAAGCAGCTCTTTTTGTTGTGCATCCTGGGCGGCCTTTTGCTCAGCAATCTCAGCGGTAAGCTTGTGCAATTCAGCGCGGGCCGCTTGTGCATCATTCAGCAGGTCTTTCAGCGTTTGGATGACTCGATTCCGGCTCACCTGCTTGCCGATAATGTCCTTAGCCAGCCACCCGCCAAAGAAGATCAGCGCCGGTGGTAAGGCAGCAATGGCGACGCCGTCGGCAGCGGTGCCAAAGTGCAAAAGGTTCAGCCAGAACGAGGCGGCAATAAAGACGATTATTACCAGCCAAGGCAGCACCGTGTTGAATCCTTGGGCCTTGTACGCCACCAGAATCCAGTAAATCACCAGGATAAAGACGCCCACCATAACTGGCGTCAGATACGACAGCAGCCAGGGTACGCCGGCGGCCTGGGCGAAGTCTCTCATTGCGGTGTAGTTGTGCAATTCACCCATGACATACACCAGAATGAGTAAGAACAGGGCAGCCGGCAGGTTGTCAGCCGATTGAATAACCAGGTCATTAAGTCGCTTAATCATCGCTGCCCCCTTCGCCTAACAAGCCGCCAAATTCCTTATGACGTTCAAAGAGTTCCTCTTCAGTCCAGACGGCGTAAAACTTGTGGGTAACCTCAATCGAGCTATGCCCTAAAATCCTTGACACGG
>JAGRBY010001254.1 GCA_020433835.1 Anaerolineae bacterium
CAGGCGGTCGACAAAGGTTTCGTCCAGTTCCAGGTTGTGGTGGCGGGCCAGAATGTGCTTGAACAGGACAGCCTTGGGCAGGGCATCGATAGGCACCGGCACGCGGTATTTGCGACCGGAGCGAACCATATAGTCGGTCATGTTGCGGGCTAACTGCTCCAGCTCTTGCACTTCGGTGGTGCCTTCTTCCTCGCGGCGCATATCGATGGGTACGGCAATCTGGAAGCTGAGCGGCTGGCGGCCATACTTGAGGTAGCCACGGCCCGGTATCTCGCCGATTTCGGCAACGGCACCACCGGCGATGGCCCGGTATTCGGTGTGGTCGGCCAGGCGCAGGGTTAGCCGTTCGGTGAAGATGGAGTAGAGCTGGCTGGACAGGTCGTTCAACTGGTTGACGGAGATAACGAAGTGGATGCCGTAGGCTTTTGACTGGCGGGCCAGACCCAGGAATTTGGTTAAGATGGTTTCGACGTTGCTGTCGTTCTCGTTGCCGAAGGTTTCTTTGAACTCGACAAAGTTGTCGATAGCGACGACGACGGCCGGCATCGGCTCTTTTCTATGCTTTTTGTTGTACTGGTAGAAGTCTGGTGCGCCGGAGCTGCTCAAGATATTTTTGCGCTCCTCAATGAGACCTTCGAGTTCGCGCAGCATCTGCTCGACGCGCTCTTCGTAACCTTCCTCGTCGGGGATGATAACCGCGCCAACGTGGGGGAACTTTTCCAGCACGCTCAGGTTGCGACCACCCAGGTCGAGGATGTACATATGCAGGTGCTCGGGTGAGTGGGTGGCAGCCAGGCTCACGGCCATAGTGCGAATAAAGGTTGTTTTACCCCAGCCGGATGCGCCGAAGATAACCACGTGACCGCGCGGCAGCGGCAGGATCAAGGGATGCTGCTTGGCGGCGTAGGGGTTATCGATAAGGCCGACGATGGGCCGGACGGCGTAATTTTCCCAGTCCAGCTCTTCGACCCAGCCGCTTTCGGCGGTCAGCCACTTGCTCAAGGCCGGGTTGAGGGTAAGAGCGTCGTCGGCTTTTTGGCCGAGCGTCATTTTATCGATATCGCTCAGGTAGCGGCGGTAGGTGACGGCTTCAACTTCGGGATCGTCGGAGACCAGCAGTTCGGACATCGACAGGTGGCTGGGTAGGAAGCCGGGCCACGGTGCGTTTTGCTCGGGCACGTCGTGGTGGCGGGCCAGGCGGTTCAGGTTGGTGATGATGGCCTTGTACAGTTCCGGCGGCTCTTGGTCTTGGGAGGCATCGCTGCCGGCGCGGTCGGGCCAAATGACGTTGCCGA
>JAGRBY010001255.1 GCA_020433835.1 Anaerolineae bacterium
TCAACTGACCCGCATCGAGCAGCTACCGCGCAAAGTGAAACAAGATTGTGTCTTTTGCCCTAAATTCCACGCCTGCGATGAGGTTGCGCTCATCATATCGGTCAAAGAGTCAGAAGATAATATGGTTTCAATGCATGAACATCTCAACGGCAATGATGCTGTGCCCGACATCATTCCACTGGAGGTTGCATCAAGCATACAATAATATGACCATTATCCGCGTCATCTTTCCCATTTTCGCCATTGCATTGGTAGGCTATCTGGCTGCCTATCGGGGGATACTGGATGCCCGTGACATCAAAGGTATCTCTCGCTTCGTTTTTTCAATTATCATCCCGATTCTGTTGTTTAATTCTTTAGCCCATATCGAGCTGCCGCCTCAGCTTCAGTGGCAGTTCTTGTTATCCTATTATGGCGTGGTGCTGTTTGTCTATAGCCTGGCCGTCTGGACCAGCAAACATTGGTTTGTGCACTCGCCGCAAGAGCAAGGAATTTTTGGCTTAGGCTCGACCTACTCAAATATGATCTTGGTGGGGCTGCCCGTTATTTCAGCCGGGCTGGGTGATCAAGCCCTGCTGCCCTTATTTATGCTGGTTTCCATGCACAGTGCGCTTCTGTTTTTTATCGTCATGGTGATGACTGAACGGGCCAATGGCGCAGGTCGCCCGGCGCAGCAAATTGCCGCTCAAACCGTTAAGAATTTGGTGCGTAATCCCATCATCATCGGTCTGATACTGGGATTAACCTTTAACCTCCTGGCGATTCCCATCCCCAAACTTATCGAAGATACGCTCGATATCCTTAGCCGAGCCACACTGCCTTGCGCGCTTTTTGTGCTCGGTGCGTCGCTCAATTCCTACAAAATAGCCGGCCACCTAACCGAAGCCTGGACGATGATCGGCTTAAAGATGGTGTTGCAACCGCTGCTGGTTTGGGTCTTGGCCTTTCTCGTATTTCATATCGATCCGCTGTGGGGCGTGGTCGCGGTGATGGCCGCCGGGATGCCGATTGGCGTCAACGCCTACCTCTTTGCTGTCGAATATCAGGCCGGCGTCGCCACGTTGTCGACGGCGATTTTGCTATCGACCTTATTTGCGGTGGTTAGTCAATCGGTGCTGTTGGCGATTTTTATTTGATTTGGCGATGGTATAAACCATTCAGCAGTCGGTAGGAGTCATTTTTCTGCGGTAGGAATCGTTCGGCGGACGGTAGGAGTCATTTTTCTGCGGTAGGAATCGTTCGGCGGACGGTAGGAGTCGTTTTTCTGCGGTAGGAATCGTTCG
>JAGRBY010001256.1 GCA_020433835.1 Anaerolineae bacterium
GATCCATGTCATCCATTAAACGGGCCGTGAAATCATCTTCATTTGAGGCCAAGGCTTCGTCCTCCTTAACTTGGTCCGAAAACTCGGGCTGTTTTCGTCTACAAATTCCTATTGGTTATTCAGATGATGGCCTAAGCAGCTCATTATTGCCGTCTAAAAGCGTATTTGTGACCGATCACGTCGTCAATGTTTAATAGGAATGGGTTACAATAACTACCGTACTGGGTAGTTTATTCACCGTATTTCATTTTTAGATGGCCGTCTTGCGCTGGTCGTTCTCTATCTGTCTCATCGGATAGATATGGGTAATTCAATAGTATCATTTTTGTAGATAATTTGCAACAGAACTCAAACGCATCCTAGCGCCGCGCGCGTGACCCTTTTTTCTTTTTAGCGTTCTTTGAACTGCTTTTACCGTCTGCTGCCTCATCACTGCCGTTGCCCATAAGCAAATCGGTTTTCATATGACAGTGCTTATACTTTTTACCACTGCCACAGTAGCATAGATCATTGCGACCCGGTGTCTTTTGCACGCGAACCGGAGTGGGCGTTTGGGGCGCAGCGCCGGCGGTTTCTACCTTGGGGCTGGCCGCCGTAGCACTGGGATGAATAGCCTGCACATTCTTTGGCTGTGGCGCTTTTTGAACCATAACCGTCGGCCGAAAGGCGCGATGCACGACTTCATCTTTGATGGTATCGCGCAGCTGGCCGAACATCTCATATCCTTCTTTTTGGAAGGCCACCAGCGGGTCTTGCTGCCCGATGGCTCGCAAGCCAATTCCCTGCCGCAGCGAGTCAAGCGCCGTTAAATGGCGAACCCAGAGCGTATCCAGCACTTGCAGCATGAGCCGCTTTTCAGACTGTCGCAATTGCTCTGGTCCGATAGCGGCTTCCATATCTTCGTAGTTTTTCTCCGCCAAATCCAGCAGTTGTTCTTCAATCTCTTCAGGAGCAATATTTTCCCAACGCTCAATTGTGATTTCCGGCGGAAGCGGCATGATGGTTCGGACGGCGCTGTGCAAGGCCGGTAAATCCCAATCTTCGGTGAGGTCACCGATAGTAAAGCTACGGACGAGAGCACTGATATGCTCGTCGATCATGTTTTGAATGCTATCTTTTAAGCTGTCGCTGGTTAAAATACGGCGACGCTCGGCGTACATGACTTCTCGCTGTTGGTTAACAACGTCATCATATTTGATCAACTGCTTGCGGATATCAAAGTTGTGGCCTTCAACCTTGGTTTGCGAGTTCTCGATCGATTTGCTGACTATCCCGGCTTC
>JAGRBY010001257.1 GCA_020433835.1 Anaerolineae bacterium
GATGGTTGGCCGTCAACTGGCCGATCTCTTTCCCAAACTGGACGTTGAGGCCGGTGACATCGTGCTTCAAGTAGAAGGTTTGAGCCGTGACGGCGTCTTTCAAGATGTCTCTTTTACGCTGCGGCGGGGCGAGATTTTGGGCATGGCCGGTCTGGTTGGAGCCGGTCGCACCGATGTGGCCCGCGCCATCTTTGGCATCGACGCCATCACCGGCGGCAAAATCATCATCAACGGCCAGCCGGTTACCGTCAACAGCCCCCAACAGGCCATGCACTTGGGGTTGGCCTATGTCCCCGAGGATCGCCAGCATCACGGTTTGGTTCTGCCGATGCATATTTCGCACAACATTACCCTGCCTATTTTATCGGAGTTTGCCAGCCAGGGTTGGCTGAACACCAGCCAAGAACAACAGTCGGCTACCAAGGCGGCTACACAGATGGAGGTTAAAGCCGCCGGATTGTGGCAGCGTGCGCGCGAACTGTCGGGCGGCAATCAACAGAAGGTGGTGCTGGCCAAATGGCTGGCGACCAAGCCTCGCATCCTGATTTTGGATGAACCGACCCGTGGTATCGATGTCGGCACCAAAGCTGCCGTTCACGGATTGATGAGTGAGTTGGCCTCGCAGGGAATGGCCATCTTGATGATTTCCTCTGAACTGCCCGAAATTTTGGGGATGAGCGACCGCATTTTGGTCATGCGCGAAGGTCGCCTAACCGGCCAATTTAGCCGAACCGAAGCCACCCAGGAAAAAATCATGCTTGCGGCAACGCAAGCGGTGGAGCAAGTTTAACGTGACAACCCGTACCTCTGACACATCCGGTCAATCGATTTTTCTCACGCTGGCGCGCTTTCGCGAAGTCGGCATCACGGTTTTTATCGTGCTGCTGATGATTCTCGTGAGCTTGCGCAGTCCCAACTTTTTAACGCTGGACAATTTTGAAGACATTCTGCTCAACATTTCCATCTTAGCCATTGTGGCGCTGGCCCAGACGATGGTCATCATCACGCGGGGCATCGACCTGTCGGTCGGCTCAATGATTGGTTTGGTGGCGATGATGGTCTCGTTTGTGCTCCTCGAACATCCTGAGATGTCGCCGTGGCTGGCGGTACTGCTGGGGATGCTCATCGGCTGTGCCTTGGGGTGTTTCAACGGCTTCATTATTACGGCCGGCGGCGTGCCGCCCATCATTGCCACGCTGGGAACGTTGAGCGTCTATC
>JAGRBY010001258.1 GCA_020433835.1 Anaerolineae bacterium
CAGAAGGTGACAAAGGTGATGCGCAGCCATTGGGCCAACGTGGCCGAGGATGCGTTGACAACCTCCGCCGAGACATCAATTTCGCCGCCCGATAAAAAACTACCAACGCTGTTAAGCGTGGCGTTATAGCCGCCCGAAAAGAGCGCCCGAATGACGCCGACCACCAGCCCATCTTCAGCCACGGTGTTGAAATAGACAATATTCCAGCCGAACCACCAACTTGAACAGAGGATAGCCATCCCGGCAATGGCGGCCAGACGTTTTAGCGCCCATAACCAGCCCAGTTGGTGCTGCCAGGCCAAAAAAGCGACCACCCCGATAATCTCCAGGGGCAGCAGGGCTAACGTGTATTTGATGGTCATCGAAATACCCAGGGCCGCGCCTAAAATGAGCATCGGCAGCCGGCGCGGGGGTGCTTTTATCATTTTAACCAGCATCCAGAAGTAAACAGCGGCCACCAGGGCCAGCAGGGTATCATCATTTAGGGCTGAACTCAAGATGATATAGCGGGGCGTAAAGGCCAGAAACGCCACGCCCACCAGCGAGGTCCAGGGGCGGTGGCCGAGCGGAATCGCTTGCAAAATAAAAAATAGCACCACCAGCGTGGCCGCGCCAAAGAGCAGCGACAAGCCGCGCCCCACCTGCCAGGCTAAAAACTGACCGGCGTAGGGCCAGGCCAGATCTTCGGTGTCAATTGACCAGTGCGGCCCCGACGGGGCATCGATGACCTGGTAGCGGAAGGAGTCTTTATACAAGCGTAGTTCGGGTTGGTCGCTGGTGGGGTCGATTTGCGGGGGCAGCAGGGCGACCAGCCCATGGTAAAGCAGGGGCAAATCGGCGCGGGCCATTTGCAGCCGTTCGTCAAAGGTGATAGGCAGGCGACCGTGCTGTTTAATAAAGGTAACCAGTTCCAGATGATAGCCCTCATCTAAGGCCCGGCTAAAGTACAATCGCTGGGTAAAGGCCAGACCCAGGGCAAAAAAGCTCACCAGGAGTAGGATAAAGACAATTCGCGCCTTGAATTGCCTAGGGAATGGCGTTGAATGTTTTTCCTTCACGATTTATCTCCACCATTCAGGAATCAACGGGGATAATTGCTGCCAGGCAAAGGGTTGATTATCCGGCAATCGGTTCAAAATGACAAATTTGTTGCGGTTTGTGTTTTGGTAGGCCCTCACCCCCAACCCCTCTCCCAATGGGAGAGGGGAG
>JAGRBY010001259.1 GCA_020433835.1 Anaerolineae bacterium
GGGTGTTAGTCTTTGATTCAGAATGGAAGAACTAGTCATTACTCAAGTCACTGAAGATGAAATAACCGCCTTCGAAAAGCTCGCGTGGCGTATCGCCGACGTTGAGCATTACGGGAAAGAAATCCCGTGGGAAGTCTGGGAACCGCAGTGGATTTATCTGAAAGCTGTTCAACAAGAAACCGTTGTCGGCTCGTTAGCGGCGAATGTCATCGCCGGGGTCATCTATCTTGATCGGGTTATTGTTGATGCTGAATATCAACGGAGCGGCGTTGGAACACAGTTATTACAGACATTAGAACGATTAGCGATTGATGCGTTAGGTGTACATAAAATCTATCTGTATACCGGCAAAGACTGGAGTGCCAATAAACTATATCAAAAAGCAGGGTATACCATTACAGGAGAATTACCGAATCATTATTATGGAGTTGATTTTGTGATGTTCGCAAAAGAACTTCGAGACCATGGATAAAACAATTGTTAGTATTTTAGGAGGACTGGGCGGAATGTTTGGGTGGGGAATCTCTGATTTTCTGGCCAATTTTTCCTCTGATGCGATTGGCCACTTTAAAACATTTTTTTGGTCTCAACTGGCGGGGATGGTTCTTTTCTTAGCGGTAGGCGTTTTTTTGATTCCTGAATTTGGAATTACAAATGCTTTTTATCTGGCCTTGATTGTTGAATCAGGAATTGCCTATGCGCTGGGGTATTTGTTTTTTTACAAAGCGTTTGAAATCGGAAATGTCGCTATTGTCTCAGCGTTAATTAACTTGCAAACCATCTTCGTGATGGTCATTGCCTACGCATTATATGGGCAACGACTCTCAACGTATCAATATCCGGCTGTTCTGCTTTTGCTTGTGGGGGTGGTATTGGTTTCGGTAGACTTTGGCCAGCTCCGTAAAGGTGCCGTTTCCTTGGTCGTTGGCGTAAAAGAAACCGTTATCGCGGCGGTGATGTTTGGGATTCTTTTTTGGCCTGTAAATGAATTTTTAGTAGAACGTAACGATTGGTTACCGATCAACATTTATGAAAAGACGGTGGCGATTATTTTTATTTTATTGATCGCGTATATTGGTAAAAAGTCTTTGTCGATCGGACAGACGACAGCGAAGACACGGATCAATTTGATTGCTGTGGGGTTGCTGGAAGCGG
>JAGRBY010000125.1 GCA_020433835.1 Anaerolineae bacterium
CGGGACCAGACATTTATTTTGCTCAGAACTGCTGCGCCGCCGCTGTTTTAGAAGGGCTGCGCCATTTTGGGCTGCTGAATTAAGTCTTTAAAAAGTTTAGGGGAGCGACAAAGCTTGCTTTGTCATCACGATTAGATCGAAGTAAACTTTGCCGCTCCTTCCATAATTTTCAAGGGAGAAAATGATGCCTGAAGTTGTAATGAATGAACACCATCAAGCGTTCCTCGCTTCAAATAGACCCCACATTTTGATGATCACCAACCATGGTATTCATCAATGGGAAGTTATCCCCGGCCTGCCGGATACCGGCGGTCAGAATGTTTTTGTCAACCAATTCACAGCAACCGTTGTTGATTTAGGATTCAAAGTCACCATTGTCAATCGCGGTGGGTACCCACATCCCCTGACAAACGAACTGCGGTCTGGTTTGGACTATCACGATGCCTATCAGCGCATTTTGTATATTGAAGACGCGAAAAAAGCGTTTGTCCGCAAAGAAGATATGCACGAACAACTGCCCCAGTTGTTTGAATATTTGAAAGATTTTTTGGCCGATGAAGGGACCGCCATCGATCTTATCATCTCGCACTATTGGGATGCAGCCGCGTTGGGTATTATGCTCAATAAGGCGCTGCCCAAGCCGGTTAAGCACGTTTGGGTGCCGCACTCCGTCGGCACGCTCAAAAAGCGAAACATGCCGTCGGAAACGTGGCAAAAGTTGCGCATTGATGAGCGTATCGCCGCCGAGAAGGCCCTCATCCCCGATTTGGACGGCATCGCCGCTACATCGCCGGTTATCCGTCAGGCGCTTAAAGATGATTATGAGTACGATAGCAATCTCTTTTTACCACCCTGTATCCAAACCGAGCGGTACCACCCCCGCGCCGTTGAGGCGGAGCATGAGATTTGGTCTTTCCTCAGCAAGGCCACCGGCTTACCGATTAACGAGATACGCAACTGTAAAATCGTTTTTGAGGTGAGTCGCACCGATAAAACCAAACAGAAAGATGTTTTGATCAAAGCTTTCGCCAAGGTGCATCAAAAAATTCCCAATACGCTTCTGGTCGTCTCTATTGATGATACCGAAGTGGAACTGGCCGGTATGCTTAAATCGCTCATCAAAGAAAACGGCATCGAAAGCCATACTGCCGCCATCGGCTACGAGTGGGATCGGCTGCCGTACATTCACGCCATTTCGTCTGTGTACTGCTCCCCTTCGATTATGGAAGGTTTTGGCATGGCTATTCAAGAGGGCGCGGCTACCGCCGTTCCCGGCGTGGGCAGCCATCTTATCCCCTTTTTAACCGATTATCTGTTGGGCGATGAAACGGAGCAACTCACGCCCGAAGGCGCTAGCCAACCCATTGTCGTGGGTGAGGGTGGTATTATGGCTCAAGGGGGCGATGTCGACGGTTTTGCCTACGCGCTTGAGATGCTGCTCACGGATGATAACCTACGTCGCAAAATGGGCCAGCAAGCCTATGAAATCACCATTCCCTATTTTACCTGGAAACACATGACGATGCGGCTGCTGCAAACCATCGAATATGATCTTGGCCCCAAGCAACAGCAAATCAGCCGCGAGTCATTAAACAAAATCCTGGAATCGGAAACTATCGACGAAGTTTCCGTATCGCAACTGTTTGAGACGGTGCGAAATGATACGGAGTTGGCTAAATTTCGACCGGATGCCCTTTATCAAGTCGATCCGCGCGATGGCGCAGTGATACTCTACAACTCCGCTCGCGCCCGTCGACCCCACGACTACCCCGAACCGCCGGCCGAGTCGAAAACTGCCACCGCTTGCCCCATCTGCGACGGCAAAACCACCGGCGTGATCGATGTGGCTGATCTAAGCGAAGGCTTTACCTTCATCAACAAAAACCTTTTCCCGGTCCTCTACCCGCCCACGAACGGCACCGATATCGGCGAAGCCATTCCCAACGCTACAGCTCCTCGAACTGAAGGCGAAGCGCCCTATGGCCTTCACTTTTTGCAGTGGACTTCATCTCTGCACGATAATGACTGGCAAAACATGCCTCTAGAGGATCGGGTGGTGGCAATGCAGCGGCTGGCAGCGCTGGAGAAAAAGCTACTGCACGATTCGGCTGAATTTATGCCGCCCTCTCCATCGAGTAACAGTCAGAACAAAGACCACGGTTTTGTCTCCATCTTTAAAAATTATGGGCTAATGGTTGGTGGCTCGCTGTCGCACGGACACCAGCAGATCTGTTTTAGCAGCGTTATGCCTCGACGCTTGCAAAACAACTGGCGTTTCTTTCAAGAGCGCGGTGAGGTTTTCTCGCAATATCTTCTCCGTGAAAATCCGGATAATCTTGTGATAAAAGATTATGGCGAAGCGGTGTTGGTGGTGCCGTATTTTATGAAGCGGCCCTACTACACCATGCTGCTGTTGAAAGATACGTCGAAACAGTATTTGCACCAGCTCTCTGATGCCGAATTGGAAGCTGTTACTAACGGTTGGCACGATGCCATCCGAGCGATGCTGGTTATTATGCCCAAGATCGGTCGGGCTGCCGCTTACAACGTCATCACCTCAAACGGGCCGGGAGCCGGGTTGTACTTTGAGTTCCTGCCGTACACCCAAGAGACCGGCGGACTGGAGCAGCTCGGTCTGTGGGTGTGTCAGGGCAATCCTAATGATGTCGCAAACCATTTTAGACAACTCCTCAATTAAACCTGAGTTTGATAACACAATTTCAAATTTCGCAAAGAAAGGATTTCAGGTATGAAAGGTGATGTAATTATCATTGAAGATTATCATTACACAGCGGCTCTGGAAATAGTGGATTATCTGCTGCCCAAAATTCAGGCCAAACAGGGACGTTACACCATTACCGTAGCCGGCGAATCCGGCAGTGGCAAGTCGGAGATGGGCCAGGCCATCGCCACGGTCTTGAACTACAAAGAAATACTGGCCGGCGTTTTCCAACAGGATGACTATTTTATTTACCCACCTAAAACCAACCACAATACGCGATTGAAAGACATTAGCTGGGTTGGCCCCCAAGAGGTAAAGCTGGCGCTGCTGGATGAGCATCTCAAAGCCGCCTGGGATGGTGAAGAGGAAGTAGTTAAGCCGCTGGTTATTTTTGCTGAAGATCGCATTGAAGAAGAAACCATGACGCTTAAAGGCTTAAATGTCCTGATTGCCGAAGGTACCTACACCAGCCTTCTCGAAAATGTGGATGCCCGTGTATTCCTAACCCGCAACCGGCTCGAAACCATGGAGTCGCGCCGCAAACGTGGCCGGGAGCCGATGGATCCGTTTTTTGAAGAAGTCCTTGAAATCGAGCACGATATTATTTCGAAGCATAAAGCCAGAGCGGATGTCATTGTTAACAACGAGTTTCAGGTTGAGTTTGTCGATGCTATGGCGGCTCCTGCCTAAATAATTTTCTATAAGGATCCTTTTATGACCCAATCCGAACCGAACCTCGATTTGTTGGCCATTGGCGAGGTGTTGATCGACTTTATCTCGATGGAGGTGGTTGATAGCTTGCGTGAAGCCGACACATTTCGGCGATATCTGGGCGGTTCGCCGGCCAATATTGCCGTTAATATGGCTAAATTAGGTTGCCAGGCCGCAATTGCCGGCAAAACGGGCATTGGGGCGTTTGGGCAGTTTATCAAAGCTCAACTCCAATTTCATGGCGTCATCACCGATCATCTCATCATGGATCATCGGGTTCACACCACCTTCGTCTTTGTTTCACGCACCAGCGGCACCCCCGATTTCGAGCCATCTCGCAATGGCGACTACAAAATCCAGCCCGAAGAAATAGCGGATGAGGTCATTGCCGGAGCCAGGATAGTCCATGCTTCAACCTGGCCTCTTTCACGCGAACCAAGCCGTTCGACGGTTAAAAAAGCGTTTGAACTGGCTGCTGTCAAAAACCTGATCGTCTCGTTCGATCCCAATTTTAGCCCTATCGTCTGGCCCAATTATGTTGAAGCGCAAGAAGTAATGCGCGACATCTATCAATATGTCACCATAACCAAAGCATCGCTCGATGATGCGCAGCGTTTTTTTGGGCCGGATAAATCGCCGGAGCAATATATCAAACTGTTTCACGAATTGGGGCCAAAGATAGTGGTTTTCACCATGGGCAAAGGTGGTTCGATGGTGTCTGAAAACGGAACGATACTGGGTCATCTTCCGGCGCGGCAGATCAACGTTGTTGATGCCACCGGCGCCGGTGATGCATTTTGGGCCGGTTTTCTAACGGCGCTGCTCGATGAGCAACCGCTGCCGCGCTGCCTGCTATTTGCCCGTGAGGTGGTTGAACTGAAGCTGCAAGCGGTCGGGCCGCTGCCCAACCTGATGAGTCGTGATGACATCTATGCTCGGCTGCCCCGTACCTCGGATTTGGGTCGCGTATAATTGAGAGCTTTATAGAAAAAACAATCGCCATGATCGGCACCTGGACTAAAGTCAAAAACGGTGTGTCTCATGGCGATTTTTATTAACAAACATTTAAAATTTGGCTCACTATGTGTTTCGAGGAGGAACGGTTGCCTATGTCATGCCCGCATGTTTCCCCGCCTACGCGAGGACAAGTTTAGCGGGAATCTAGCGCCCTAAGACCGGTTGGATGCCCGATAAAGACATTCGGGCATGACCATGGCCTCCACTTCTATGACCTCCTTGGAATCCATATTGAGCCTAATATTTTATTAGGGAAGGACCGTAGCTGTTACCTTCTCTAAATCTTGAGAGATTTTACTTTTCTTCTCACTAAAGTAGTCAACCAAACGGGCTACTGGACCACTCGATCCTTCGTTTTCAAGTTCCTCAACCAGCATTTCAGTTGAAATATGCCCCATTTTGTGTTGACTTTCCTCGATTGATTCCCGCTTGGACACGATCCACAAATACAGATCCGCTTCAGTATTTTTCGGAAACTTTTGAGGTAAGTTGTGGCTTCTGATCAGTTCGATGACCGGTATATAAACATTATCATACCAACTTGCTACGGCTTCATCATACGAAATAGGCCGACTCTGTTCAACTTCCCTTAAATATTTATGGACATCAATGTGCCGCTTGGTGAGGTAATAACAGCCGGACTCAGTAAATTTAATGTTGTTATTGGGTCTAAGTTCGTTGAGCCGTGTTTCTTCTAAAAATTTGGTGCGTTCCACTTTAAGGGGCGTACTCTGTAAATCTTCGTGGTTACGGAAAAGCCCCATAAAGCGAGCAAACGGGTTTGTAGCGCGTTCCCTTCGTAATTGCTCTATAAGATCTTCATTGGGAACATAACCCAGAGCTTTGACCTCTTTTTCAAATTTCTCGCGATGCAGCAACATCCAGGCGTAAAGGTCAGCCTCAGTTCTATCGGGAAAATCAGACAGAATATTGCTGCGTCGAATAGACTCGATAGTTGGAATGTAAACTGTGTCATACCAACTCGTAACCGCTTGATCGTAAGGGATTTCGCAGTGACATTCGGTTTCCTTAAGAAATTTATGAAAAGCGATATGTTCTTTCACTAAGCGATAGCGACCCGGTTCTGTAAATTCAATCGTGTTTTGCGGTCTGAGTTTATCAAGCTGTGTGTCTTTAAAGAATTCTTCGCGCTCTTCGGCAATGAGTAAGGCATCCATTTTAGAGCGAATATCTTCAATATCATCGTCTTTGCTGATAGGAATTGTTGTTTTGTATTCAATAACATAAGCTTCTATGGTCTCTGCCTTATTCATACGAGCCACAGAAATGCGGTGGTTGCCATCCCGAACAAAGTAAACATCGCCCACTTTGTACAGTTCAACCGGCGGATATCCTTCGTGAACGGCCACGGCATCGATGCGCCGCCAGCGATCTTGGGTGGTATTATTTTTTGGTAAAAATGAGCGCGTAAAATCGCGGTAACGACCGGTGCTACCGATAATTTTATCCAGCTCAACTTCTTGCAGTCCCCTGTAAGCCGAATCTTGCAATCGCAAATTTTGTTTGATTTCCTCAAAAGAGAGTAAATCGTTGGGGCGTCCAGTGAAAAAGTTGATCCATTCTTCAATTAAGGCTTGTTGACGTGCGCTGGCGAAATCTCTGGCGGATTCTGGTGTTAACATGAGATGTACTCCTTTCATAGCCTGTATGGTAAACCAGGTCACAAAATATGTGAGAATTTTCTAATTCAAGTCGAGATTGGGCTTATCAACAATGATAACAGTATCGTATTAAGTTGAGTCTATTTTGATAGCGAGGATCGGTATTTGTTATATTAGCAGGTTCCTTAAAAATTGCAATCACTAAAAAAGGTGCTTTCATACAGAAAGCACCTCTGCTTGCAGCAACAAAAACCTAGCTCTATCTATCATTGCTAAAACCCTCTCAAAAAGAGAGGGTATCTATTTTATTATAGAGGATAGAGTATTTCTTTTTGAAGGAATGTCAAATTTGCGAGGAAAATCTCATACACCAAACCGATAGCCTACGTTGCGAACATTCTGAATAAGATTCGGCTCTGTAGGATTTTCTTCAACTTTGTTGCGTAGATAGTTGATATAAATATGTAAATATTGGGTTTGATCGATATACTGCTCGCCCCAAACCTGTCTAAGCAGAAAATCTCGAGTCAGTACGCGGCCTTTATTTTTTGCCAAGGTCGATAACAAACGAAATTCTGTGGGTGTTAGGTTAATGCGTTTGCCTTTTGATTTTACCTCTCGTTTATTGACATTAATCACTAAACTACCGGCTTTAATTACTTCATCTTCCTCATGGGAATCAGGTGATGACATATTCAATCGGCGTAGAACGGCTCGTATTCGAGCGGCTAATTCGGTATTCGTAACCGGCTTCACCAAATAGTCATCCGCGCCCATATTCAGCCCTTTGACAACATTCTCTTGTTGTTTTAGTGCCGTCAGCATAATAATAGGCACATCACACATTTGTCTGAGACGATGACAAGTTTCCCAGCCACTTAATTCCGGCATCATAATATCCAAGAGTATTATTTCCGGTTGGAATTCATAAGCCAGCTTAAGACCATCGACACCGGTGAGCGCAGTTTTTACATCAAAACCAAATCGGTTTAATGAGAGTTGGTAAAGATTGCAAATCGCTTGATCATCATCAATAAGCAATACTTTTGTGTTCATTTTTCGCAGACCCCTCTTCTCACAATTGTTGCCTGGCCAAGAACGGCTAATGTACTTTTTCGAAAGTTTGTTTGTAATCACAACCATTGTGAATACCTCCTAATTACCCAAAGTAAATAAGAAGGTGGTACTAAAATAATAGTACCTCATGAAGACCCTTTTTTCCATTTAAAAAAGGTAAGAATAGCTTTAGAAAATGGTTAGAATTTTTTAAGATAACAGAGTATCTCCATGGGCGTGGTTAAAAAATAAAACCCATGTACGCAAAAAACGGGCTTTGCGTATGACAAAAGCCCGTTTTTTGCTCTCGATTTTATCTTTGTGAGGTGATTGGGTGAGACTTAGATCGTAGGAATAGTTCCTGTTCCCGATTTGGTACGCCGGGGAATAATGGGCGTTTCCCAAGGGTAGACAATATAACGACTGGTGATTGCTCCATAATAGGTAGGCCCGCTGTGCGGAAAAAGGTTTGATTTAATGCGATAATGCAACACCGCCGTTTCTACCTGACATCCGGCGGCTGCTAAGCGGCCTTGCACAATTGTAATTGCCCGCCCATTGGCCCAAATATCATCAACCACCAAAATACGTCTGTTGGTGACCAAAATATCCGGGGGAAACTGCACAAACGTTGGCCATGCTAATTTGCGGTCGACTTCTTCCGGAAAGAATACCGAGGCGGTTAAAACGTGCTGAATTTTCATCGCCTCGCTCAAAATCCCACCGGGAACCAGAGCACCTTTGCCGACCATTAACAAGCCGTCAAACTCCCCTTCAAATTGGGGTATTAAATGATCAACCAATTTATCAATATCGATCCAAGAGAGAATCTCTCTCTCAAACATATCTTCCGGCGATGGACCTTCGGCTGTTGGAAATGATGATGGAAACATAAGCTTTATAACCTTATCTTAAAAAAGTTCTTAACTATTTTAGACTGAATTACGGGTTACGTCAATGATTAAAGATGTTAAATTTATTGAGGCCCAAAAACCAGACATTAAGGTAGGTGACAGTCACTTATTGATCATAAATCAGCGTTGGATTAGCCCCAACAGGTCGATTTAGGGCGTTCAAGTGACTGTCACCTTGATACTACGTAAATCCTAACATTTTATAATGTCGATAATGCTCAAGGCGGAGATAGAGATAGAAGACAATTCAAACATGCAAAGCGGTAAGCAGACGCGCTTTAAGCTCAATAAAGTGCGGCTCTACAAAAATATCGGTCGACCGGGGTCGTAGCAGATCGACCTCCAAATCGAGCGCAATTCGCCCTGGCCGAGGTGATATCACCAAAACACGGTCTGAGAGAAAGAGAGCCTCTTCAACATCGTGCGTAATGAATAGAATTGTACTTTGGGAGCGCTCCCAAATGTCGAGCAACCATACTTGCAAGGTGCGCCGTGTTAAAGCATCGAGCGCACCAAACGGTTCATCAAACAGCATGACGTCACGTTTCATCAAAAAGGTGCGTAGTAAAGCCGCTCGCTGTCGCATGCCCCCCGATAGCGTGGCGGGATAGGCATCGCCAAAGCCCTCCAAACCAAATAAGGGTAAAAGTGATGTTGCTTCCCGGCGAGCCGCCTTAAGATTTTCTCCGGCCAACTCCGGCCCCAGAATAACATTATTGAGCACCGATCGCCACGGCAGCAGCAGATCGCGCTGTGGCATATAACCAAATTTACCGGTACGCTGTGGCAGCGCTTGCCCATTCAGGCAAATTTCGCCGGTGTCGGGTTCTGTAAGCCCGACAATGATATTGAACAGCGTTGACTTTCCGCAGCCGCTCGGCCCGATGAGTGTAACAAATGCACCGGCGTCGGCTGAAAAGGTTATGTCAGCCAACGCCGGTACAGCCTGACCGTTGTCACGAAAGGTTTTGCTGATGTGATGAACGGTAAGATGCGCAGCAGTCAATGTTAGTTTTCGTCACTCGGTAAAAAGGCATTGCTGAATGCGGCCTTTCCGTCGATGCTCTTAGCCAAAATGCCTTGTTCGGCCAACCAGTCAGAGTAGCGCTGCCAAACCTCTTGGCTTTGGATACCCCATTGCGGCGCATCAGCTTGATATTGATCGGCCAGCCATTGTTGACTGGCTTTGACAAGTTCCGCATCGCTTTCCGGGGCAGCGGCGAGCAGGATGTCGGCGGCCTCGTCCGGGTTTTCGATAGCAAAGTTGTAGCCTCGCGCTGTCGCGGCCAGGAAGGCTTCGGCGATTTGCGGCTGTTCATTGATCAACGTTTCGTTGGTGATGAGAACCGGCGTGTAGTAATCAGGCACACATTCCTGCCATTCATTCAGCATTACAACATTGAGATCGATGCCTTTGTTTTTGGCATTGATGCCGTCCCAGCCGTAGAATATCCAGGCAAAATCAACGTCCCGCTCGGTAATCGACAGAAAATCGGCGTAGCCGGTGTCGATAAATTTCACTTGGTCGCCATCGGCGCCGGCGCAGCTCATCAGCAAATCGAGAATGGGCTTCTCGACAGGCGAGCCGAAACTGCCATAGGTTTTGCCTTCGAAATCGGCTGGACCCTCAATGCCGGCTTCCGCCCGCGAGGCAAAGCCGGAGGTGTTGTGCTGGATGACGGCCGCAATGGAGACAATTGGCACATCCTCGGCGCGCGCCATGGTAACGGCCTCCTGGTAGCTAACGCCAAATTCGGCACTGCCCGACGCCACGGCCTGCTCTACGCCGGTTTCGCCCGGCTGGATGATGTTGACGGCCAAGCCGTTTTCTTCAAACCAGCCCTTATCTTGGGCCACAAACAGCCCGGTGTGGTTGGTGTTGGGCACCCAATCGAGCATGACGGTCACTTCTGTGAGTTCTTGCGGCTCCGTTTCGGCTTGTGTTTCTTCATTACTACCGGCAGATTGGCAAGCGCTTAGTATGATGATCAATGCCAAAAATAGCGTTGGCAGAAAAAGTTTTTTCGGTTGCATAGTTAATCCTCCCTTGGAAATAGCAGTTAGCAGTTAGCTGCTAGCCGTTAGCTGCTAGCAAAAGACTTTCATTGTCGCTGTCGTCCTATAAGGACTGTCTGACTCCCTCTGAAAATAAGATTTGCACCTACGGCAAACTTAAGTTTGTCCTACGGTGATTTTCATTACCTCAAAAATTTCAGTATTCCGGAGATTAATCTCTCAATCTCCAATCTCCAATCTCTATCTTGCTCATCCCCATTGCGACTCCCGCTGGTTGGAGTGATACCAGGGCAGCAGCAGCCGCTCGGCGATAAAGACCAGCCCAAACAGCGCCAAACTCAACAGCGATGAGATGACAATGGCGGCGAAAACCTGATCGGTTTTGAAGGCGTTGGCCGAGCGCAGCATGAAGATACCTAACCCTTGACTGGCCCCAACCCATTCGCCGATGATCGCGCCCACCACGCTGTAAGTAGCGGCGATGCGCAGCCCTGAGAAAAAGTAGGGTAGTGAGGCGGGCAACCGCACTTTGCGCCATATTTGTTGGCGTGTGGCTCCCATAGCCCGCAGCAGGGCCAGCAGTTCGGGATCGGCGGCGGTCAGCCCATCGGCGGTGTTGATGGCGATGGGAAAGAAACAGAACAGGGTGACGATGAAAACTTTGGGCGTTAGGCCGAAGCCAAACCAGATGATGAGCAGCGGCGCTAGCGCCAAAATCGGGATCGTTTGAGAGGCGACCAGCAGCGGATAGAGCGCCCGTCGCAGCCAACTCGACATATCCAGTAGCGCGGCCAACCCCACTCCGGCGACGATGGCCAGAGCTAAACCTAACAGCACTTGCTTCATGGTTTGGGTCACGTGCGGCAGCAGTAAATTGCTATTCTGCCACGCGGCCAACCCGATTTGGCTGGGCGTAGGTAAGATCCAGCGCGGTACCGCCTGCCAGGTAACAATCACTTCCCAGGCAACGAGCAGCCCTATGATGAGGGCGATAGGGGGACCGTAACTGCGCCAGAGTCGCTGCGCCACCGATGATTTCATCGATATTTGCCGACTTTACCTTCGATAGATGTGCCGCTGGTCGACTCGCCGATTTTGACGATGGTCACCACTTGCGACACGCCGTTGACAAAGCAGGCTTTGTGGGCCGCTTTGACGATGGCGAGCAGTTCGTCCAAATCGCCTTCCATGGTTGTTTCCATGGGGCCGACTTCATGCTTGACGCCCGACTCTTGAATAACTTTGATCGCTTCATCTACGATGGGGTAGGGATCGGGGTGCAGGGGTAGTACTTCGATTGCAACATTGACGGGGTTCGCCATAGTGTTTCTCCTTAGCTGCTTATGCGTTATAACAAAGCTTGCTTTGTTGCTCCATTATATTTCTTCAAAGGTTTTATCGATGTGGATGAGAAAAACCATCCCTTCGCCAATCTGAACGGTGGCTTGCCGAGCGGTTAGGCTGTTGCTGATGCTCCAGGTGCTGCCGAACGATAGCGTAGCCTGGTTGAGCGGCCAGTCGACACCCTCAAACGTCACCTCGCTAACGGTGGGGGTTAACGGTATCAACGACAGCGTGTCGCCGGGTTGGCCTTCGATAGTTACCGTCTGGTGGGCGCGGATTAAGCGGCCCGACTGGGCACCATCGACAAAGGTCATTTGCGCGTCGGCATAATCCGGGTGAGTTAACAGCAGTAAATTGCCTAGCATCTGGTCAAGCCGCCCACCGAGCAACGTAGCCAGCATGATCTCCGCCGGGTTTTCGGCTATCGCAATTCTTAGCGCCAGTTCCAGATCGGTTTCATCTTTGGCTGCCGGGTAGCGATGGATCGCAACATTTTGGGCGGCCATACGCTCGATAATCTCCGGCGCAACCGAATCGAGATCGCCGATTATCGCTTCGGGCGTTATACCCAGCGCCAGAGCGTGCTTGGTACCGCCATCGGCACAAAAGATGCGATCATCAGGCCGTAATTGGGCTTTCAGCCGTTCAGGGTCGTTCAATATTCCATTGGCAAAGACTACAATTCGTGACATTTTTGTATACCAAAAAAGCCACCCGTGTGAGGGTGGCTTAACCGTAATAGACTTAGTCCATAAATTCCTCCCTCCGCCGGTATTACCCGGATCAGGTTTGACGGTCATTCCCACAGTGCTTTGTATGTACAAGGGAATATCTCAGCCTGGTTTGTCCAAGCCCCCGCTTTGCGTTTGCTGTGTTTTAGCGTTAGGCGGTATGGTCAACCGCGTTCCACAAAAACTGCCGCAAACGCTTGGGTATTCGTTTGTTAAATATAGTTGACATTATACTAGCGTGTCTAGGATTTACAAATCGACAAAACATTATGACTCTGTCTGACTTAAGAAACTGTTTTAAAAGCCTCAAAGGGTCCATAGATGGGCACTGATAACCACAGATAATAGCAAAGGTGTGATAAAAATCAGTGAATATCTGTGACAATCTGTGGACAAGTCTGTAGACGCTGACTTTTCAAACAGCTTCTAAAGGCAAGTGTATTGTGATTTTATGGCTGATAGTTGGTCCGAGACATTGTCTGAAAACAAGAAATGAGAAGTAAAACAAATAAGGTTTTATGATTTCTAAGTTTCTAACGGAATGGTGAAGATAAAGGTGCTACCTTTGTCGAGGGCGGAAGTTACCCAAATTTTGCCACTGTGGGCTTCGACAGCGAGGCGGCAGAAGGCCAGGCCTAAGCCCGTACCTTTTCGTAGGGGAATACCGTTTGCGTCGATGACTTGGAAAAATTTGTCGAATATTTTCTTTTGGAATTCGGCGGGAATGCCCTGGCCGGTATCGCGTACCGAAAAGTGAAGTGCCTTGTCGTATGGAGCCGCGAGGAGTTCGATTTTTCCGCCGGGATGGGTGTATTTAAAGGCATTGTTGACCAGATTGTCGATAACTCGACTTAGTAGCCGGCGGTCGGCCAGAACGGGGGCTACATGGGGTAGAACACTGGTGGTAAAGGTGATGTTGGCGTGATCGGCCTTGAGCTTATAGAGCTGTTCTTTTTCGGCAAAGAGATCGCGTATGTCTACCAGGTCTAATTTAGGTACTAGAATGCCACTATCAAGGCGATGTACATCAAGCAAATCGTCGATCATTTGAATGGTATAACGTACCGCTTCGGTGCCATCGGTAATGCGGCGCAGGTTGGTTGCATAGGCGTTTGGGTCGTCTAGCGTCAATTTGATGAGATCGAAATTGCCCTGAATAATACCCAGGGGGTTGCGCAGATCGTGCATCAGCATGCGGGTCATATCTTCGCGCAGACGCTCGGTTTGTTCAAGTTGAATGTAAAGCTCTTTGGCTTCTTCGTAGCGCTGTGCATTACGGATAGAGGCCGCCAACGACATTGCCAGTAGATTACTGATGCGTAAGTCATCCGGCTTAAATGCGTTTGACTTGTGCGAAGCAAAGTTAATGGTTCCTAATATGCCGTTTTCACTTTCCATAGGGATAACCATATGTGAGCGAAACGGCGATGCTGTTGCATCGGCGGTCGATTCCAGGGTGCAGTAGGGCTGTCTGGTTTTTAACACCCAATCGATGCGATTTAGCTCTGTAGCATTGTTAAAAACCGTTTTGTCAACCGGCGGGCCAAAGACTGTGGTAAAAAAAGCCGACTGCACCAGATAGATGCTGCAATGGTCAAAATCCAGCAGCCATTTGATACGACGACCTATCTCAGGCAGTATCTCATCAAGTGTAAGTTTGTGACTGATAGCGGTACCCACTTCTTGTAAAATGGCTATCCGCGTGTGAAAGGCCTGTAGCTCGGTTAATTGTTGCTGTAGATCCGTTGCTAAATTGCGGCTATCCATGGCATGCTACATAGGGTTGCTTGGGAAAGCTGTTTTATAAAGAGTCGATTTCAAGGGCGATGGCATCGGTGTACTGGTTAACGCCGGTAAATAGATTGGCTGTAGCGATAATTTCGAAGATTTCTGAATCGTCTAATCCTAAATCTTTGAGGTGTTGATAATCCATCTGGCTCAAGGTGTGGGGTTGGGTGGCGGCTTGCAGTCCAAAACGAATGATTGCCTTTTCGCGCTCAGGTAACGGGCAGTTGTCAAAATCGGCGACTAATGCCTGGAGTACAGCTTCACTGGTTCCAAATGCCGAAAGTGAGT
>JAGRBY010001260.1 GCA_020433835.1 Anaerolineae bacterium
GAGCATGAGACCGGCAAAGGTTTATTTTTGGTACTCAATTGGGCAACATGCTTACCATTTAGGCAAAAACCTGGGTTCTTTACCGCTTTCCACGGTTTAATGTTGTGCTATCCTGTCTATTATTGGGTCGATCTGCCGTCGTTCTCACATTTTCATGCTTTAATAGTGTGCTACCCCAACCGCCATAGCTTCCTAAATCAGACCGATGGCGGGGTAAATTCGTCATACCTGCATCTATTCAGTGCCATCAGTTCTATCCGTGATTCAGTGCTTCAACCCCCAGCCTCCAAACGGCAAGCTGCTTTCGTCGCGCCCTAAACTTATGGTATACTGCCCCCTATGGCCTCACCCTTTTACGATTCTTTTCAGCCCCAAAGCACCGGCGACGGTTCAGACACCCTCTATAGCGCCGCCTATGACGAGACGTTTCATTCTACCTTCGGGGCGTTAACCGAAACGGAGCATGTTTTTTTGCGGGCAACGGGCGTGGCTCAGCATTTGGCCGGGGGCCAACCGGCCCGCGTGTTGGAGGTTGGTTTTGGAACGGGGTTGAATTTTTGGGTAACGGCCCACCACAGCTTGATGACCGGCACGCCACTGGACTATGTATCCCTGGAAAAATATCTGCTACCGGTGGCAACGTTGGCCCGCCTCAATCACGGCGATTTACCGGCGGTGGCGCAGGAAATTCGGCAGGCTTTTCTCGAATGGCGAGCAAATTTACCCGATCCCCTGCCTGCTGCGCCGCTGCAATGGCGTTTTGGCGATGGCATCCGCCTTGAGCTTGTCATCGGCGATGCTGTGACGGTGCCGATCCCTTCGCGCGATTACCACGCCGTCTATCAAGATGCCTTTAGCCCCGAAAAAAACCCCGAACTGTGGACTCAAGAATTTTTTGCGCGATTATTCGGCCTGCTTAGACCGGGTGGCAAGCTGGCGACCTATTCGGTTAAAGGCGAAGTGCGGCGGCGGCTGGCGGCGGTTGGCTTTCAGGTTCACAAACAGCCCGGCCCGCCCGGCAAACGCGAGATATTGGTGGCGGTGAAGTGAGGGTTGGCCTTGACGCCCGCTGAAATCATAAGGGCGTTGGGTGTCGTATTCTCATAACCCTTGGCCGAAATAGGGAATAAGACCCGAATACCCACCTATCCC
>JAGRBY010001261.1 GCA_020433835.1 Anaerolineae bacterium
TTTTGCTAGCGGCTATCAGCTATCTGCTAACTGCTATTTTCAGAGGAGGCTAACCATGGTAAAGCAAAATAACTATGTTATACGAGGCGGGGCGCAGGGTCGAGAACGTTTGCGGATATTGGCACGCGTTATGCAGCCCACAACCCGCCGGCTCTTTGAGCACATTGGCCTAAAAAAAGGCGCAGCGTGTCTGGACCTGGGCTGCGGGGGTGGTGATGTAAGCTTTGATTTGGCCCGATGGGTTGGCACTGCGGGAACAATCCTGGCTCTGGATAGGGATAAAGAAACATTGGCGATTGCCGCCTGCGAAGCAAAGGCTCAGCATTTGGACAACATTACCTTTGCCCGATCCGATATCACCACCTGGCAGGCAGAGGCACGCTTTGATTGCATCTACGGGCGTTTCATCTTGACCCATCTACCAGACCCGGCCCAAGTTTTAGCCCGCATGGCCCGGGCCTTACGGCCGGGCGGGGTTATGGTGGTTGAAGATATTGACTTTACCGGCCACTTTTGCTACCCGCCTTCCGCCGCCTTTAAGCGCTATGTGGAACTCTACAGTGACGTTGTGCGACGGATGGGGGCCGACCCCAATATTGGGCTTCGTCTGCCCGGCCTCCTCATGGCCGCCAATTTTGAAAACGTGCAGATAAATGTGGTGCAGCCGACGGCCCGCCAGGGCGAAGCCAAGATTATGGCCCCGCTGACTATGGAGTATATTCGACAGGCCGTATTGGCTAACCACCTGGCCACAGAACAAGAGATAACCGACATTGTTGACGCCTTGTACGCCTTTGCTGATGATCCCAACACGGTGCTGAGCCTGCCTCGGGTAATGCAGGTGTGGGGTTATCGGCCCCACTTGCCCTAAATCCTAGGGAAAGAACCCCGGTTTTTGCCGTAGGCGTAAGTATGTTGCCCAATTACCCCAAAAATAAGTCATTGCGGGTTTCACCTTGAAGAAAACCGGGGTTCTAACGCTGCCCAGCCCTTACGTTACCTTTTAAGGGGTATCACACCGCTGCACCTCAAAATATTGGCCGCACTCTGCGGGGGTGAGGCTGCGCCAGACCCGCTGCCGGGCGATATCGAGCAGTTCGCCGGGGTCGAGGGTGTAGAGGCGGGCAATACCGTCGGCACCGGCC
>JAGRBY010001262.1 GCA_020433835.1 Anaerolineae bacterium
GATATTGATGGCTGCCAGGTCGAGGCCACCGGCGCCCGGAGGGCCAAACAGGAAATTGCGTACATCATCCACCACTTTGGCGTCAAAGCCCTGCTGAGTTTGGATACCCATGCCTTTGATGAACGGCTCGATACCATGGCCTATCACCGGGAAAGGGTTAAAAAAAGCATCCCGTAACAACATGTGCCCCTCGGGGATTTCGTTACCGCTGTTGTCCACCCGCATCAAGCGGCCATTGAGCAGGGTATGCCCCAGGCGGAAAGCGGCGGCGGTAAAGACATTGAACAATTGAGCATCAACAGTTGGATCATACCCCTGATAAGGCGTTAGTTGAACACCTACAGCTGGCAGCCATTCGTTATAGACGATGGATTGAATCAGGCCACTCACCAGTTTTCGGGCGTGCTGATAGAGCTGCTCGTCGTCCCAATCTGGGTGTTGAACCGCCAGCTCTCCGCACAGGCGATTGTGTTCGCGGACGAAGATCGTATGGAAAGCAAACAGCAAAGGATTCTCATTGGCGCGGGCATCGCCGCAAACAAAGAATTTTTGCGATAGGCCCACCGGGTTATCCATATGAGGGGCGTTGGGATCTATTGGGGTATCCTGTTCCCCATTATAAGTATTGAAAGGCGGCAGATTACCGGCCGAAGTCTTTAGTTTGCCTCCGGTGAAGGCCCGCAACCAGTTGGCGCGCTGCTCATCGGAACCATAAACGCCGGAACCATCAATGTAGGCGGTAATCATATTGGGATGGCGGCGCGGGTTAAGCGTCGTCGTACCGGTAGCCGGGTCAAAAATATTGCGCTTCATGGGGATCTTCATCTGCCCCGTATTGAAGGGGTCAAACCAGCTGTCCCCTTGTGGAACGGAGATGGAGGCATCCTCGTTGCCATCCGGCGTCATGCCGAAATCGTGGTCCATAAACTGCCCCCACACCCAACAGAAATCGCTGAGGTTCAGGGGGTCGTTTAACAGGCCATCCTGGGCAAAAAGGGAATTGCTGACGACCCGAGGGTTGGGGCGGTTCGGCCCGGCAGGCGTACTGATCAGGTTGTCATAACCTACCGGCGCGCGCAAAAGCAGGTTGGACCCTGCCGCACCCCAATCGGGGTTGTTGAGGTTGTTGTAGCTGCCGTCGTAGG
>JAGRBY010001263.1 GCA_020433835.1 Anaerolineae bacterium
AGTAAACCTATAGGATGCAAAAATGATGAACCAAGCGGTTGTCTCATTTAGTAGTGAATTTGATCAGGCTAGAAAGCAAGCTATCTTCGAAGGATGGCGAAATTTTATTACGCGCCAACCCAATATGCTTCTCTCTTTTGAGACGGTTCGGCAAGCATTGGGCTTGCAGGATATGGTCAGGCGCGGACTTCAAGACATTGAAATCGATGCGATAGTCGGCAGTGTGGGGCGAGACTGGGAATTTACCCGCACCTTTCTGCCCAAAAGTGGCTTCACCCGCGATCGCTGGCAGCAGGTGGCCGATTTTTGCCCTTGTGAGGACATTCAACCTATTCTTGTTTACAAAGTCAGCAACATTTATTTTGTGGTTGATGGTCATCATCGTGTTTCGGTGTGTCGATTGCGGGGTGAAAAAACTATGAAGGCTTTTGTTATTGAGTACACAACATCGGTTTCAATCGACAAAGATGATGATGTACGGGCTATTCTGCAAAAAGGAAATCGGTTCTAGGTTAACGGCTCTCAATTCGATACGGTTGTTTATTCCTCTAATAAATTTCCTCTGTTCTCTCATAGCGCGACCATGCTGTGTTTGATGGCCGTTAGCTATTGTTGTGCAATTTTCTTCACAGACTTTTCATTTTAGTCAGCTCCGGTTACAGTAAAATATTGATAACGACGGTAGAGGCTTACCTACTGTCGGTTTGATAGACAGACAAAAAAAGAGTACACTTAGACTCGGCACGGTTTAACGCCGTGTCCAGACAATTTTCACAACGATGTGGATGATGCTGGCCTGAACCCATCCCGGAAGGATCTTCGTGCTGAGCCTCGATAAATATCCTAACTTAGTAATAGCTCTTGGCGCGCTTGCCGCGCTTCTTTTATGTGTACAGTTTATTGTCTATCCGCTCTTAACGCGGATTGGGCCGGATCTCGAACTTGATAAGCTCGATTCACGGTTACGATTCTGGTGGACAATTGTTATCGGTTTTCTGTTGGGCATCATTCTTGGCCCAAAATTTTTACTGCTGTTAATTGCCTTTTGTTGTTTTCTGGCGCTCAAAGAATTTCTCTCTATCACACCCAGCCGCCGTGCCGACCGGCGGGTTTTGTTTTTTGCCTATCTCACCCTGCCCCTT
>JAGRBY010001264.1 GCA_020433835.1 Anaerolineae bacterium
TTGGCGCACCCGGCATCGACCACGCCGTGGGTGCACACCAGCAGATCGCGCGTGGGGGCTGCATCGATGCGGTAACGGTCGAAAGCAGACAATCGCGTTGGTTCTTGCAGCAGCGCCCAGGCCAGCGGCCCCAGATCGGCGGTTGGAACCTGATATTCTACCTGGTTGAAGTCGGCAAATAGCCCATTTGGCCGCCGATAGTGGATTAGACGGCGATAGCCGGGGCGGGAGTAGTCGGCATCGGGCGCAATCGCTAAAAAGCGGTGGCGTAAGGGTGTGCTGCTTGGTCGCTCAAGAACCAGGCGGCGCACCAGTTCGATGACTTCAGGCGGCAGCGGATCAGGTTCGCGTAGATACCCTTTAGGCCAGGGCAGGGGCGTTTCGATGAGGATGATGTGGTCGGGTACAAAGCTGCCGTAGCCACCGGGGTTTAGTCCCAGGCGGCAGGCCGCCACCGAGCAGAATTGGGTGCTGTTTTCGTTTTTTTGTGCGGCCATATGCGTCTCGTACTTTAATACCTGGAGTAGGAAGTATCAAAAACAAATTACCATTTACGACCTCTTTGGAGGTTGTTATTTGATTTCTATTCTTCAACAGGGGCAGCTTCGATGTTGTCCTGCCATTGTTTTAACGTTATCATGATCCTCCCCTTGTTGTAGAATGTCTCGAACAAAGTCACTGAATGATAGAAGAGGGTTGGGGATTAATCAATAGACTAAGGTTAACCATTTTTTGAGGCAGGGTTAACTGTTTATTTTCAGCGGCGAACAATTTGTTAATCAGGGGTAAAAATGATGATAACTTGTAAGTAAAAGAAGTTACTGAAGAAACGCAGCATGGTAAAGTTGTTGCTTTTCAGGCTGGGGTACGGCTATAATATCGGTATAGTTAAGCTGTGAGAGAAAAAAGATGCGTATTTTCGCCTGGATTGCCGGAATTGGTGTAGCCCTGTATGGGTTGTTAACGCTGCTGCTGTATCTATTTCAAGCCCGCCTTATTTTTCTGCCGACGTCGATGATTGAGGCCACGCCGGACGTGATGGGGTTGGCTTACGAGCCGGTTCGGCTTACGGCTGCCGATGGGGTCAAGCTGTCGGGCTGGTTTGTGCCGGCTGATGGCGCTACGCTGACAAT
>JAGRBY010001265.1 GCA_020433835.1 Anaerolineae bacterium
GCCCGGCGTGCCCCAGTGGGCGTTCGACGAGTCGACCTTCGTCTGGAACATCTGGTACTTCAAGCACGCGCTGGTCGACAACTTGAGCAACCCGCTCCACAGCGAACTCATCTGGTACCCGCTGGGCATCGACCTGGTGCTCTACACCTACAATTTCTTCCACGCGCTCATCGCCCAACCACTCATGCTGGCCTTCAACCTGCCCGTGGCCAGCAACATCGCCCTGCTCTTCAGCACCGTCATGAGCGGGTATGGGACGTTTTTGTTGGTGCGGTATGTGCTTGAAAGCGCGAAGATTGAAGAATTAAGATTGAAGATTGGGGGGGGCGGGAGATTGGGAGATTGGGAGATTGGGAGATTGTCGGGCGGCGCGGGCGACCGTTCGTCGGACGGAGAACCAATCTCCCAATCTCCCAATCTCCATGAATCTCCGCGGCTCCCCAATCTTCAATCTTCAATCCTCATTCCTGCTTTTTTGGCCGGCCTCATCTACGCCTTCGCCAGCAACCGGGCCATCTACGCCGCGCTGGGCCATTACGACATGGTGACGACCCAGTGGATCCCGTTCTACGCGCTCATGCTGCTGCGCGTCTTCGACGGCCGGCTGCACGCGTCGCAACGGCGTAAGGCCGCGCTGCTGGGCGGCTTCTTCTTTGCCCTCAACGGCCTGGCCGAAATGATCACCGCCGTCTTCCTGGCCATGTTTACGGTGCTTGTGGTGATTGATTATGGGGTGCGGTTGTGGAAGGAACATCGGGATTTAGAGATTGGGAGATTGGGAGATTGGGAGACTGAAGGCGAGGACGGATCCACGCGCAGACAGACAATCTCCCAATCTCCCAATCTCAACAAATCTCCCGGTCTCCCCAATCTTCAATCGTCAATCTTGAATCTTTTTTTCCTGGGAACCGTCGCCTTCCTCCTCTGGTCACCCGCGCTGGTGCCGATTTTGCGGCAGTTCCTGACCGACAACTTTGCGCTGAAGGGATGGGGCGAGGCGATTCCGTTGAGCACGGACCTGCTGGGCTGGTTTACGCCCACGGTGCTGCATCCCGTCTTCGGCGGTGTCCTGGTGGC
>JAGRBY010001266.1 GCA_020433835.1 Anaerolineae bacterium
GGTTTGATCGGCCAATGTTTGCAAGAGTTGTCGATCTTCGGCAGAGAACGGGCGGGCTCGAGAACTAATGGCGTAAAGTACGCCAATGACTCGGTGCCCGATTACCATTGGCACGAAAACCTTTGAGTGACCGGCCCAGTCAGGCCAGAAAGGGACACAATAGCCGCTTTGTGAGCCGTTAGATACATTTAATACCTGGTGAGGATGATGATCATTATTATTCTTTTTCTGGGTGAGTGACTGATCTGAAGGAATGGCCGACGCGGGTTGTCCACCAGGATGATGGTGATACTGAAGCTCGCGGGTGGTGTCATTGATCAGGCCGCAGCCGGCCCCTTCACATTGAAGAACGGTTTTAATCGCTTCAACCACCTGTCGCAAAATCGCTGTTTCATCGCGCAGGCGTGTCAGTTCTTGCCCCACTTGATGCAGCAGGGCTAACCGCTCTTCAAGCTGTTTGCGGTCGCTAATGTCGGTAATCAACCCGTCGTAAGCAACAACCTGACCCTGTTCGTCCTTGCGCACCACCGGCGTGTTTCTAACCCACCGAATTGAACCGTCTTTATGGATTAAGCGGTGTTCCAGCGGTATGGCCGGCTCTCCGGCGATGATTTCAGCAGATTGTTTTAAAACCATCTGGCGGTCATCAGGGTGAATCATTTGAAACCACAGGAGCGGGTTAGCTTCATATTCTAGCCAACTATAACCGGTAATCGCCTCGCAATTTGGCCCGTGGGACGTGGCAATGGGCCGCCCATTCTGGATAGAAACGGTGTAGATGTAATCGGTAACCGAACTCAGCAGTCGTTTATAACGTTCCTCACTGGCCTGCCAGGCAGCCTCGGCCTGCTGTCGCTCGGCTATTTCCTTTCTCAGATTAACCTCATGTGATCGAAAGTTATCCAGTTGCTGACGGAGCATATTCAGTTCGTTCATTAATTGTTCTTTTGATTTGGCTTCGTCACGTATCGACATCTCGTTCATTAACCGACGACAAGGATCAAGCGACCCCAATTATAATGTTTCATCTCGTTGTTAAGATGGAAATACCCAATA
>JAGRBY010001267.1 GCA_020433835.1 Anaerolineae bacterium
AGCGTTGCCAGGCTCCCTCCAACCGCGCCAGGTCAAGAGCAGTGCCCTCGACTTCGACATAGGCGTGGGTCGCGACTCGGCCCAGCTCGAAGGCCTCGCTGCGGCCCAGCCAATAGGCTCGCTGCACTTCGGTCAGCGGGAACGGCTTATAGCGCATCTCCGGGATCGGAATGAGTTCGGGTAACGCTGCCGGTGGGGCCGGGACATCTGTTCGCAGGGTCTCTATCCGTTTCGCCAAACCGGCCACTGTCGGCCACACAAATAGGTCGCGCAGGGGGACGCTCACGTGCAATTCGTCTCGTATGTGAGTCACCAATTGTGTTGCCAACAGCGAATGGCCGCCCAGTTCAAAGAAATCGTCATCAATGCCCATCTGCTCCACATGCAAGACCTCAGTCCAGATTTGAATCAGGCTTTCTTGGGTAGCAGTCTGAGGGGCCACATAGGCAGTTGTGGCTTGCCACTCTGGAGTTGGTAAGACCTTGTGGTCGATTTTGCCGTTGGGAGTCAAGGGTAGGCTGTTTAGCCGCACGAAGGCGGACGGGATCATATAATCGGGTAGCTGCTGTTTAAGATACTGTCGCAATTCCAGAGCTAGAGCTTGGTTCTCAGCCTCAACCGACGCATCTTCGCCAGCGATAGTCGGCCGAGCCACGACATAGGCCACCAGTCGTTTATCACCCGGCGTATCCTCACGAGCCAGCACCACACAGTTTTCAACCCGCGGGTGACGGCTGAGGACCGCTTCGATTTCACCCAACTCGATACGGAAGCCGCGTAACTTGACCTGATGATCGAGCCGACCCAGATATTCTATCGTGCCATCGGACCGCCATCGGGCTACATCGCCGGTGTGATACAGTGGTGTACCCGGCACCACAGGATGGTCGATGAATTTCTCCTTGGTCAGCTCCGGACGATGGTGATAGCCCTGGGCCAGACCGTCTCCACTGATGTAAAGGTCACCGGGAACTCCAATGGGCACCGGTTGT
>JAGRBY010001268.1 GCA_020433835.1 Anaerolineae bacterium
TGGTCATGTACGTTTAGCGGAGGAGATGATCGGTTCATTTTTTGTCAGCGTCTTGATTTTGAAGGCAGCCACACGATTTTTTTGGTGGTGTACAGATTTTTAGCGACGGCGTCGATTGAGATGGGTTCATGATATTTGGGGGGAGAAGGTCGACGGCGCTTACAAGATATTGGTCTTACAAACCACATAAACTATTAAACGTTCTGCCTAAATGTAAACGGGATAAATTGTTTAGTTGCTCAATAATTCTGGCTCGCTCTGATTTGTACTCTCTTGTGTCGCCAAATCTTTCAGCCCAATTCATATTTTCCACTAATTGCTGTTGCAAAGTGATGGCTAGAGCGTAACCTTCTGAGGCTTTTTCTAATTGATTAAGCAATATTTCTAGGCCCATTCTGTAGAATACAAAAATATTAATTGTGTTTGGGGAAGAATCTTTATGAGAGGGGATATAGGGATCACGAGTTGCAGCACCACTGTCAGTGAGGTTCCTATAAGGTTGATATTTTCGATATTTTTCAGGATTATGTTCTTTCGCTAAGTCTAAAAGCCTTTCCATCAGTTCTCTACGTTCAGCGTATTCAATAAACTTGTCTACAATCTTATCTTTGCCCATACTTGAAGACAATTGATTACAAACCGGTTTAAAGGCAACCTCATCAAAACAGAGGCGGCGAAGTTCGTCATCTGTAAATCCCTCATTGAGGAGAGTCCGGATATTTTTTAGATTAAAGTTTTGGGCATTGGGTGACGTTTCTAAACCTTCTCTGTAAAATTTTTCCGCCCGAAAATGTTTAATGCTACGAAAATTCGTCTCTGACTTGGGCAACACTTCTATCTGATGTATTTGATCGTAATTCCCTTCGGCTGGACGAGGTACCGGTTCAGCCCGTATTTGAATAGAATAGGTACCTGGTTGGTTGGTAGTGAGAGTCAATGGTTCAATAATTTCAGGTTCAATTAGAAAGGGGGCAATCCTTAGTTTAGC
>JAGRBY010001269.1 GCA_020433835.1 Anaerolineae bacterium
CAATAAAATAAATAGCCGTTAGTTCCCCAATCGGCACCCGAACATCAATAGCATTAAGCAAAATTTGCCAACGAATAGCCCGGAGCACTACTCCAACAATCATGATCACCAATGCCGCTGCCAACCAAGACGGATGCGCGTTTTGCATGGTAGCGAACAATGATTTGACGTCGATCGTCATAAAAATAAACGTAAGCAAAATAATGCTCACTACAATTTTAAGGATATTAGTCCACTGTTTACGGTTCATACGTGCTACTCATTATGTGAGATAGAGATTAGTTTACTGGAGAGTGAAGACTAAATTTTATTAATCTCCACTCTCCAGTCTCTCATCTCTAGTTTTCTAAACCTCAATTTTTTGTAATTTGATGATATTTTTCTAAAGCGGTTTCCCATTGGCCGGCTTCCGATAAGGTGATCGCTTCATTCGCCTCCGGGCCTTGCCACTGCATATTAAAAGCGACGGCTTGTCGATAGGCTTCGACTGCCGCCGGAACATTGCCCGCCGCCTGATGTGCTTCGGCCAACGCTAAAAAGCCGTTGACCCAGCCGGGAAAAATATCGACCGCAATTTGATAAGGTTCTAAAGCCGCTTCCGGCTGACCGGCGGCCATAAGCGTATCGCCCAATGCCAACAGCGCCGCCGCCCGGGCCGTTCTGGGATCGGGATCGAGGACACCTTGCTGCTGCGCTTCGGCAGCCCACGGATATGCAGCATCGACAGCCTGACTGGCTAAACGGATTGCACCCTGAGTTAACGGCTGTGCTTCGTAAATCGGTAGCTTTGGCTCAGAGACAACCACGCCCGGAAAGATGATATTTCTTTGCGCCGCCGACTCCATCGGCGCAATCCGGTTGACGGCCCAAACCTGTCCGCCATGCGCCCGTAATTCTTCCGTGCGACGCTCAATATTAGTCACCATTGCCGCTGGTGTCAAAAGTTGAGCCTGTCCGCGATA
>JAGRBY010000126.1 GCA_020433835.1 Anaerolineae bacterium
AAGGCCCGAAAAGCTTCCGAAGCCAAATCACAGCAAAGATGCTGGGAACCGGCTGCCACGTCAGGTCAAAAAGGTAATATGTAAAACTTTGGGGGGTATGCCCCCTAAAGGATGACCTCTACAATAGAATAATACAGTTTCTACAGCCCCGAGTCTGGTGAACCAGACTCGGGGCTTTCTTTTGTTTGGTCCCTATTTTCGAACGCGCTATCGGGGGTGGTACTGCTATCTAGCTTCCATTTGCTACCTATCAACTATGGGGTTGCCTAGCTGGGGAGGGGGAGGTTCCCTACCTAGGCAACTTGCGTTTCCCAGGTAGGGAGAGGCTGGTTGCCTAGCTAGGGAGAGGCTGGTTTCCTAGCTAGGGAAGTGGGAGTTTATAGCTAGGAAACAGGGGGTTTCCTAGCTAGGGAACTTGTATTTCCTAGCTAGAGAAGTGAGTGTTGCCTAGCTATGGAACAGGGGGTTTGATAGTTAGGCAACTGAAGCTCTATAGCTATCAAACGCACTCGCAATAGCTAACCACTTGCGACAGACAAGTGGAAAGAAAGCAACACGTCACTTGGGGATGAACAAGGGGCTTTCATAGGTATACACCTTGGGTAGTAATTTTCTTTTGGCAAGGAAACTGGATCACACGGAGGCCGTTAGCCTATGATCACGTATTGGGTCAAGCGCGTTGTAATCCTGACAAAGACATGATAGAATTGTATAACAAAAGACATCGCCTGGGGGGGGCTGGGTAACGATTTCGTTCTTTACCTAATTGATCCGGCTGCACCGTTGTGGCGATTTGTAAAGGCAACAAAACGCTGTCCGGGAACTGGGCGGCGTTTTTTAATTAAGTTCCTCGCCCACTTGCCGCAGCGCGAGTTGGTAAACCGTTTTAGAAATACGAAAGTCGAGGGCCAGCAAAGAATCGAGGTAAGGTTTGAGAGCACCGACAAGCTCTTTCTGCCGGGCCAAAATTAGCAGCCGACCGTGCCAATCACCACAATATTCAGCGATTGGGCCGCACGGCGAGCCGCCAGATCATCAAGCAAGAGATAATGTGGTTGTAACTCAAGCGCCAACGCTATAGCCTCCCGCTCTCCGGCACCCAGACGCGGAGAAAGCGATAGAGAAGAGAGGGGTTGGGAAATGGAGCGTACAATAATCCAGTTGGGCACTGAACGCGTGCCAAAAACTTCCCGGCGTACTGCCTCAGGAACGTGCAATGTTGTTGTTAACTGCTGTAACAGATCAAGCGCGTTCAGCCGTTCGAAACCAATAATCGGGCTGGCATTAGAAACAAAAAGAGGGTCACGCATTAAAGATTCTCAAGCTGAGATATTTCTTCGGCCAACTCATCGGGAGACATGTCAATGAATGAAATACCCAACCGGGAGGCATAGCGAATGAATTCAAAACGTTCCATACCCAGCAATTCAGCCGCCTTACCGCCGGAGATATGGCGTTGGCGGTATAACTCGAGCACGACCAATTCTTTTACAAAACTATCCAGCGAGCGATCAGCCAGCGGGCGTAAGACGTTGACCCATTCCGGCTCTAATTCAAGCGCAATTTTTGTCATGATTTTATCCTTTCAGCCCGATTAAATCTGGTTATATTCATATCATAAGGTGGTTCGTGTGTCAACCATTCGGTTTAGCAATAATACGCTTCTGTTATGATGCGGCGAGATAGAAACACTGAATTTATGATAGAAATGAGAACACTGAACCTCTCTATACGGATTAACATTAGCCTAATGTTGCGATTGAAAGGCGAACTTCAGTGAAATCATCAAATTCAGTATTTCAGTGTTTCAACGCACGTGGGTGAAATGCACCCGTTTAGCAACCGGCTAAGGGAATTGTAATGAAATAGACCAAACCGCTAAAAAGTTGGAATAATAATTTCCAACCGCGCCTTACCCTGAAGGTAACTTAAAAATTACCTTTAGGAGGTTCATTATGGCACGGTTGCGAGATGGCGAAAAGTCGAACAAAGAGGAAAAAGTACACCGTAAGTTGGCCAAGCATATCTTCGGTATTCGAGAAAGTGAGTTATCGGAAGAGCTTGGCTGGGAACGACGCACCACCAACAATTATTTACGCCGGTTAGAGCAAAAAGGCAAGGCTTATAAAGAAGGGCGAAGCTGGTTTAAAGACGATGAGTGAGATTGAACAATTGGTTGATTTAATTTTCCAACTGGTAGATATACTAGAGATAATAAAGACAAATATTGTATGTAATGTAAGCTGATTTGAAGCCAAAACCTCCGTCATTCATAATGCTATTCGCGCCTATTTAGCTTAGTATTCCTGCGTTTTCTAGTTCAAATGCGTAACTCATATTCTATAATACCACAGGATTCACACGAAATTGGCAAAAAAACTTTGCTAAAAATCATATAAAAAAGTCCAATAAAAACTCGGTGTTCGTTTTTGTGTACTAGCTCTTTTGTGCTACAATGTCGCTCACCATATGGTTGCTCTTTAATCAAACAAGTTCTGAGTTAGGCCTGACTCCAACCAAACTGTGGATGGAGGTTTTTACCAATGTCTTCTTTTCCTGGTGAGCCGTGTGGCTGCGAATATGCTCATATTAAACAGACTGTATGGCAAACGGTCATTTACTATTTGGATGGCTGTGACGTCCAAATGCTGGTTTTTGTAACTGGGCAGCCACCTGATGTTGTAAAATGGTGTTTAGAGGAATTGTATATCGAAGAAAAAGTTTATTGTAGCAAGGGGCGGTGGTATCCAGAGATGGGGGTCTCGTAAGCGGATACCGCCACCCTCAATACAACAACAGATATTTTAACAGAATATTGCCCTGCATGCCAATGTAGGTGTGTATTTTTGATGTCTATCAACCCCCAAAGTCAAATTCTTTGGGGGTTGTATTTTTTACTCACTATTTAGGAGGCAAGTTTGAAATGCCGCGTATTAAAGATAAGGCTAAAGCTCTTCGTAAAGAGCGTATTTGGCTACTTGTACGAGAGCATAACGGTATTCGGCAAAAAGAGCTATCTGAACTATCTGGCTTTGGTAATCGAACCGTTAATAATTATCTAAATGAACTTGAATTTGAAGGCAAAGTTTACAAAGAAGGTGTATTTTGGTTTGAGCAGGAATTTCAAGAGACCAAATTACGTCAGTTTGAACTATCGGCTGAGGAAGCTACCACCCTTTACCTGGCCGCCCGGCTGTTTGTCAAGCAATCCGATAAGCGCAATGAATTTGCTGAGTCGGCTCTGTACCGATTGGCGGAAGTATTAAAATCAGACATTCCGGTTGACCGCAATATTCGTGAGGCAGCCCAAAAGCTGGCCGAACGAGAAGAGCAGCCCGGCTATCACGATACGTTTCAAACGCTCGTTCGAGCCTATCTTAACCGGCACAAAGTTCGATTGACCTACAAACCCCTATGGCGTGACTCATTCGAAACCACCTTTGAGATTTATCTGATCGAACCGTCAGCCATTGGCTTCTCGACCTATTTGATTGGGTACAGTTCGTTAGTGGGCAAACTACGCTCCTATAAATTAAGCCGCATCGAGTCGGTTGAGGTTTTACGCAACGAAACCTACGCTATCCCCGAAGAGTTTCCCGGCCTGTCCATTTTCGACACCGCCTGGTCGATCATCACCGGCGAGGAAACCATTCGGGTGGTGCTCCGCTTTAGTGACAAAGTCGCCCAGCGGGTACTGGAAACCAACTGGCATCCCTCCCAGGGTTACGCCTGGGATACGGAAAAGGAAGGCTATCTCCGTTGGTGGGTAGATGTAGCCGATACGACCGATATTTCCCCCTGGATACGGGGCTGGGGCGCGAATGTGGAGGTATTAGAACCAGAGGATTTGCGACAAAAAATGAAAAGACAGGTACAAGGTTTAAGTGAGGCATACCATTTGCGCCCACCAATCGAACATCTGCCGTACCAACTACTCTATGCCAAAACCAATCGAAGTAACAATGAAGAAATACATCTGCTTCTGTACCATTTAATTGATGTGGGACAAGTCGCCTTGAGTTTGTGGAATGATGTTTTAACCTCAGGCTTCAAGCAGGATATTGCTCAATCGCTTGGTTTGGCCGAAGCGGAAATGGGACGGTTCTTGGCCTTTCTGGTCGGCCTGCACGATTTAGGCAAGGCCAGTCCCGCTTATCAAGACAAATATGCGGCCTCTACCCTTAAGCAAAAGCTGAAAGAAGCTGCCTTGCCTGTAGACAAACTATCCTACAACGAAAAAACGAATAGCACCCCCCACGCCACTGTAACAACTTGGGCTTTGCCGCAACTCTTAGAAGAATATTGCTATCTGGAACCTAAATTCGCTAAAAAAATCGGCTTTGCCCTCGGCGGGCATCACGGCGCGTGGCCATCACCGGGAACAACCCAGGGCATTCGGGATGACGCCTTTCCCATGTGGGATACGGTCCGCCGCGATTTATTCTGGGAGATGCGAAGCGTTTTTCAACCGCCCCCGTTATCTGTTACGCCAACTTCTGAGGCGATGAACATTTTTCTTACCCTATTGTCTGGGTTAACCTCGGTTGCCGATTGGGTGGGTTCGAATGATGATTATTTCTTACTGTTTGATAAGCCTATGTCTACCCGCGAATACGCCACCCTATCGGCGCAACGGGCGAAAAAAGCCCTCAAAGATTTGGGCTGGCTGGGCTGGCAACCGGATGGACAAACCCAAACTTTTGCCGAGATGTTTGCCTATCTTAACTCCACGAAGACGATTGAGCCGCATCAAGTCCAGAAAGAAGTAATGGCCCAGACCGCAGCGTTACAACCGCCGGCCTTGATGATTTTGGAATCGTTGACCGGCAGTGGTAAGACAGAAGTTTCTTTGTATCAAGCTGATACGTGGCTGCAAAGCTATGGGGGACGCGGGTTGTATGTGGCTATGCCCACCCAAGCCACCAGCAACCAGATGTTTGATCGCGCTTTGAAATTTCTCGAACATCGTTATCCGCAGCAGCAAATCAACACGCTTTTGCTGCATGGGCAAGCTGCTTTTGATGAAAAACTCGAAGAGATCAAACTCAACACCATCGGAGATAAGGAAGATGCCGGCATTGTAGCTATGAGTTGGTTTATGCAAAAGAGCAAGCGCACTCTGTTGGCTCCTTTTGGGGTAGGTACGGTTGACCAGACCTTGTTGAGCATTTTGCAAACTAATCATTTTTTTGTGCGGCTGTTTGGCCTGAGTCATAAAATTGTTATTTTTGATGAAGTTCACGCCTATGACACCTATATGAATACCTTATTCGAGCATCTTTTAACCTGGCTGCGGGCGATTGGCACTTCCGTCATCATCTTATCCGCGACCCTACCGGCTGATACTCGCCAACGATTGGTGAGCGCCTATACTGGGCAAGATTTGCCCCCGCCCGATAATCCTGATGCGCCGCCCTATCCCGCTTTGACGCTGGCCGGGGCCAATCAAGCACCGCATACCGTAGGGCTTACCCCACCGGCTGACATTTCCCTTGGCTTGCACTGGTTAAACTCAACGGATCCAACCCGTAATCGTGACCCGCAGAATATTGTGACCTTTTTGAAACAAGCCCTGGCTGACGGTGGTTGTGCCGCTGTGATTTGCAACACGGTCAAACGCGCCCAAACCATCTACCAGGCTCTTAAGGCCGCGAATTTAGATATGCCTGCTGATAATCTAATTCTTTTTCACGCCCGTTATCCGGCCGCCTGGCGCAAGGAGCGAGAGGATAAGGTCATTAAACTGTTTGGTAAACCCGAAGCTGACGGCACAGACCATCGCCCCAAAAACGGCCAAAAAGCAATTGTTGTAGCTACGCAAGTCATCGAGCAAAGCCTTGATTTGGATTTTGATGTGATGATTACCGACTTAGCCCCGATTGACCTGCTTATTCAACGGGCAGGGCGGCTCCAGCGCCATCCTTTCCGTGATGCTGACCGACCGGGCCAGGTAACGCGCCGATTGGTGATTGTTCAGCCTGACTTACCAAACGGGTTGCCTGATTTTGGTAATGATGTTTTTGTGTACGAACCCTATATCCTGTTGGAAACCTATCGCTTGCTACAAAACAAATACCCAACCGAAATCAAATTACCCGGTCAAACGGTAGCCTTGATTGAGGGCGTTTATGGGCAGAAACCTGATGCCGATGATACCGAGGCCAGACAAGCCTATCGAGAAATGATGAAAAACAACCACACCGCGCATATTAAGGCGCAGGAACAGTTGGTTGGCGATGTAACGGATACACAACTGCTGTACCAAACCAATTTAGAATTGGATGAAGACAACCCCAATGTGCATCAATCTTTCCGAGCCAAAACGCGTGATATTGCGCCGGGTGTCTCGCTCATCTGTCTGCACGAAACGGAAAAAGGGCTACTCCTCGACCCGGATAATCCTGACACACTCTGCAATTTAGAGGCCGTGCCCAATAGTGAGCAAGTGCGCGAATTTTTACGCCGGATGCTAACGGTTCAAAACTGGGTGTTGGTCAATCATTTCGCGCCGCAAGCTGTACCCGCCGGTTGGCGAAAAAATGCCGTGTTACGCCACACCCGCCATGTTGTTTTTCAAAACGGCGAGTATAGGTTTACCTACAGCCAAAATGATAAAGACGAAAGCTATATTCTGAGCCTTGACCCTGAGTTAGGCTTGCAATTACAAAAGGAGGAAGCATGAATCCATTCTCATTTAATCTCATCGATGAACCCTGGATACCGTGTCTAACCAAGGCAGGCCAAATGGTTGAGCTAAGTTTACGCGCAACGTTGACCAAGGCTCATGAACTGCAAGACCTGGGCTGTGACTCACCCTTGCAAATGGCGTCGATTTACCGGTTCTTGTTAGCCATTTTGCATGACAACTTTGGCCCCAGAGATTTAGATACCTGGGAAGCCCTGTGGCAAGCAGAAACTTTTGATACGGCTATCTTGGAGCGTTATTTTCAGCGATATCACCCGCACTTTGACCTGTTTGGGGAAGGGCAACGATTCTACCAGCGTGACGATCAGCGAGTTCAGGCCAAATCGGCGGTCAGCTTGAAGTACAGCACCGGCTTCCTGCACAATCCCCTCTTTGACCACGATAACGAGCTAACCGGTATTGCCTTTACCCCGGCAGAAACGGCCCGCTTGCTGCTGGCGGTTCAACAATTTGGTTTTGGCGGCTTAAGCGGTATCGAGCAGAAACATACGGATGCGCCTTGCGCCAAAGGGGTTATTTTTATTGTGCAGGGCGACCCGCTTAAGGATTCGCTCAAAGAAACCTTGTTACTCAACCTAATCCGGTATCCCTATCGCAACTACTTTGTTCCGACCGAATTTGATGCGCCGGCCTGGCAGCAGGATAACCCTTTTGACCCGCTTGAATTTGAGCGAACGGATTTACCTTTTGGGTATCTGGATTATTTAACCTGGCAGAACCGTCAAGTTTGGTTTTACCCGGAAAAGACCGAAGATGACCGCGTGGTTGTGCGAGCGTGGAAAGTCGGGCCCGGATTACGGTTGGGGGAGGTAAAAGATCCGATGAAGCATTACAAACACAGCGAGCAATATGGTTTTTTAGTTGAGCAATTTGACCAGAACCGCCAGTTGTGGCGCAACAGTTACACCTATTTTGCTTTACAAGATAATACGCGAAAGGATTACCCGCCGCGCACGTTCGATTGGCTCAAAGCATTGGCGGAGGAAGGAAAAATCCCGCTCAATCGTACTTTTCGCTGCAAAGCCTTGGGCATCGATAAAGACCGGGGCAAAGCCTTAATTGCCCGCAAAGAGGAATTCCCTTTGCCTATCAAATATCTGTATGAGGAAAGGTTGCTTTGGCAATTGCAAGATGCCTTACAAAGAACGGAAAAAACCAGCAGAGCTTTACTTAAATCGCTACGCATAAGTGGTATGCATTTACATATAGACAATGCGGACCAATTCGGTTGGAAACGGGCCGGTATTAGACCGAAAGCCGAAAAGCAGATTTCTGATTTTGTCCGTGACCAAATTGATCATTGGCTTCAACACGCCGGCGTAGAGCGTTACTTTTGGGCCGATTTGGACGAGCATTTCGAAAAATTTGCCATTGGCCTGGCCGATGATGAACAGCAACAAGAGGCCATTGATCAATGGCGACAGCGGGTTCGCACCGCAGCGAAAGACGCCTTCCGTAATACGCTCCAAACAACAGGCGATACACCACGAGCTTATAAAGCCCTGGTGTACGGACAGCGGCATTTATATAGGCGACTCAATGATATTTTTCCTAAACCACAAGAAAAGGAGGTGGCACTGTGAAACAAGCCTATGACAGCACTATCAAATTTTTATACAGCTTACAGCAAGAGGAAGGTGAGTATGACCCCAAAAAACGGGCGATACTGGCCGATTTACGACGCGGGGTGATGGATTTACCCCAGCTCTCGCCGCATCTGCACCCTTACCTGGTTCCTATTTTGCCGGAGCGACTGGGCTGGTGGCAAAAGCAAACCTGCTATCTTATCACGGCTTTATTTGGTCTGCACCCCCAACTTTATCGAGGCGATAAACCTTACACTAATATGGGCGGTCACTTCGCAGCCCTGCGTGCAGACGAGACCGACGATACGGCTTTAGAGCGTCGTTTTTCACTGCTTCTAACCGCCCATCCCGAAGATTTACACTATCACTTACGACAAGCTGTAGGTTATTTAAAGTCGAAGAATGAAACCGTTCATATCAATTGGCAACAACTCATTTGGGATGTTCACAAATGGAACAATGAAGAAAAACGGCCCAAAGTGCAAGAAGATTGGGCCACCCAATTTTGGCGTAAAAAACAACCGGCAGAAACCGAAGCCAACCCACAATCATAAACTTCAAAGGGGTCAAATCCTTTGAGGTTTCAATAAAACTCAACACCCCATTATTTTAAGGAGAAAGTCATGTTTATCGAATTGCATATCATCCAAAATTTTGCCCCGGCCAATCTAAACCGTGACGACACGGGGAGTCCTAAAGAGTGCCAATTTGGGGGCGTGCGTCGCGCCCGGATTTCGTCACAATCCTTCAAACGGGCCATTCGTTTTGAGCCGGCGTTTGCAGCAAAGACGGAAGTTTCAAATGGGCATCGCACCAAACGAATGGCATTGCCCATTGAGGAACGTTTGGTAAAACAGGAGAAAAGTGAAGAGGAAAGTAAAGTTGTGGCCTTAGCCTTTGCCAAAGCCTATGCCGGCAAGATGGACAAAGGCGAGAAAACTAATGTGCTGGTTTATCTCAGCGACGAAGAATTAGATTGGATTGCAACCAGTTTACTGGCACAGTGGGATACGGCTATTGGCGAAGCAACAGGAAAAAGCAAACAAAAAATCATCGGAGATTTGGTTAAAGAATTAGTCAAGGAAACCAAAGAACGCACCAATGCGCCTGACGTTGCACTGTTTGGGCGGATGTTAGCTAATGACCCCAAAACAAATATAGACGCAGCTTGTCAGGTAGCTCATGCCTTATCAACCCATCCGGCAGCAATGGAGTGGGATTATTACACCGCCATTGATGATCTGCAACCAGAGGATACCACCGGCGCGGATATGATCGGTTACACCGGTTACAATAGTTCCTGTTTTTATCGTTACGCCCGCCTCGACTGGACTCAACTCAAGAAAAATTTGGGCTGGCGTGATGAGAGCAGCACTAAAAAAGCCGGGGAAAAAGAACTCATCCGCCAGCGCAATCAAGCGGCCATTGGCTTGGCTCGCCGCACCGTTGAGGGGTTCTTGCGGGCCGCATTAGAGGCCATCCCTACCGGCAAACAAAATGCTTTTGCCGCTCAAAACCCCACCAATATGGCCCTGGCCGTTGTTCGTGAGGATGGCCGAAGCTGGAATCTGTCCAACGCTTTTGAAGTCCCGGTACAAGCCAGAAACAAAATGGGGGATTATGTAGGTTATATTACCCCCTCAATTCAGGAATTGGAGAATGAGTGGGCTGATAAATTAAGTTTTTACGATGATGCTCAAGCTAAGATAAAAGCTATTGCCGTTTATACCGACCGCCGTCATCAAGAAGCCCTTGATATACTGAAACCCCACTTAAAAGCGACCCTATCGGCTTGGGTTGGTGAGGTGACAACCGCCTTACCTCAGGAGTAGATAATGGCAACGTTACTTTTACAATGTGTTGGCCCGTTACAATCGTGGGGCACACAAAGTCAATTTTCGGTGCGGGACACCGGGCGAGCCCCATCCAAAAGTGGTATTATTGGTCTGCTTTGCGCCGCTAAGGGTGTGCCACGCCATGATACTTCGACTATAGCTCAATTGGCAGCCTTGAAAATGGCAGTGCGGGTAGACCGAGAGGGCAAAATTCTGCGTGATTATCATACCGCCGGAATGGGCGGCTACGTCAACGCCAGCGGCAAAACCGTACGAGGCAGCCTCATTACCTCTGATCGTTACTACCTCACCGATGCCGCCTTTCTGGTCGCATTAGAAGGAGACAAAGCTCTATTGGCAGACCTCCACACCGCACTGAAAGCCCCATACTGGATGCTCTGCCTGGGACGAAAAGCTTGTCCACCGTCGCTGCCGGTCTATCTACCGGATGGATTGCGAGATGAGGGCTGGTGGGAACTATTTCAGGAATATCCTTGGCTGGGGAGGATTCGCCGTCAATATGACCATTTAGACGATAAGGTGCGCATTGTCTTTGATGACGACAACGGCCCCCAGGTGCGGCAAGACCATCCTATCAGCTTTGAAAAAGGCAAACGCAAGTTCGCCCCCCGGCGGGTCAACGTCGATTTTATGCCCAAGCCGCCCTTTAAGCCTGAGTTTGCAGCGGTGGAAACCCCAACCTCACAGGTTTTAGAAACCGGTGAGGTTTCAGACGAACAGGAGGAAAGCTAATGTATCTCTCGCGACTCTTACTCAACCCCCGCTCGCGGCAAGTACACCGTGAGTCAGGTGATCCGTACCAGCAGCACCGCACGGTGATGAGCGCTTTCCCGGAGACATTGCCGGAGGATGAGCGCGTCCTCTACCGGCTGGATGTTCAGCCCCGAACCGGCCAGATGGTGCTGTTGGTGCAATCGCACACCGAACCCACCTGGGACGGGCTGGCCGAGAAGGGGTATCTGCTGCCGGAAGACCCGTTTAGCGAACTGCGCAACCCTGCCGTCAAGGTTATCGATTTAGCTGTGCAAGCGGGGCAAATCTTGAGCTTTCGCCTGCGGGCCAATCCTACCAAACGCCTTATGAAGGACATCCCGGAACGCAACCTCAAAAAAGGGCAGCGCATCGCCCTCTTTGAGGAACCGGAGCAACTGGAATGGCTTCAGAAGAAAGCCAAAAACCACGGCTTTGCTATCGGTAATGTCCATATCATCGATGAAGGCTTTAAGCGTGGGAAAACAAACGATGAACAGCGCCTGGCCTTCTTTGCCGTTCGCTTTGAGGGCCACTTGCAAGTCACCGATCCGAACGCACTGGTACAGGCAGTAGAGTGCGGCATCGGCCCGGCTAAAGCCTTTGGTTGTGGGCTGCTGTCGCTGGCGCGGGCGGGTTGACCTGAAACCCAAGGTGACAGTCACTTATTGATAAATCTCCCTTTGAGGCTATTCTACAACTCTTCCCTCAACCTGCTTTGCCTATTCCTGTTTAGCTGGGCTGTATGTAGTTACGATAAATCAGCCTGTACATTGTTCAAACAAGTTAATTACAGCGTAAAATAAGTTTTTTGAGCGTCATTCCCGCATGCTTCCCCGCCTGCGCGAGGACAAGCTTAGCGGGAATCCAAACCTGGGTGCCCGATAACACCATTCGGGCACGACGGAGTGACCTACCGAAAAGCTTCCATTACTTAATTTACGGTGTATTGATTTAGCGTGCTTAAGTGACTGTCACCTTTAGAACCGGCTTACAGCGTACTTTGTTCAACCAGATACAGTTGGAGTTCGGGCATGGGAAAATGTTTGGCGTTGGTGGTGACCAGCGTTAGGGTATGTTCCAAAGCAGTGGCGGCTATGAGAACATCGGGAAAGGAAAGTGTAATTCCCTGGCGGGCGTATTGGTATAGCAATCGTCCGGCCCGGTCGGCGATAGGATTAGCAATCGGTAAACTGATCAAGTTCTTTAATAAACCAAGCGTTTCTGCTTCTTCGTGGGGACGCATTCCGGCAAATATTTCAGTTCGAACAGCGGCGCTGATGTAAAAATCGCCATCATTGGCTAATTCAGTGAGCAGCGCTACTACATTTTGATTGCCCCATAGTTGGTAAATCAAAATATTGGTATCCAGCAAGTAATCACGCATCGGCGTCGCCTTCGATAATTTCATCCCAACTGCGGGGCATCCAGGTTTCACGAATTCGCCGCACGTATTTTTCAACGCCGTCTGGTTCAGCCAATTCAGGGTGGTCTTCAGCCTTCCACGCTCCGGCTGACTCTTTAAGAGCATGTTTTAACCGCTCTCGTCGTAGTTCCCGTTCCAGCAGGTTGATGAAAAATTGATCGCGTTGTTCGGCAGGAATATTCGCTTCTAACTCATTAAACAAAGTTTTAGGAATGGTGATTTTTAGCTGAATCTCTGTCTGTTCTGTGGTAATGGTCATCGGTTTGACCTTTCTCTATCAACTGGGGCTGTTTTTAACTCTTTAAGCTGTTATTAGTATACCCTAATTAGGCCATAAACGTAAAGGGATTTGGCACGATAGTCTGTACTTTAACAACCGAATAAGCAGACCATCAACAACGTTTCTGTTCAATAACCATAGTAACGGTATCAGGAATTAGCCTGGCCCTGATGCCTCATTCCAAAGTCAAAGCGCGGAGTGAGCATCCTCAGATGCGAACGGCAGGAGCAGAGCCACTCCGCATCTGAGGATGCTCCGCTCCTCCTCGATCAATAGCGATTTACAAAGGAGCAACATTATGCGTAACTTACAAGAACTACCCAAACTGCGCGACAGCCTGACCTATCTCTACTTTGAGCATGGTCGGCTGGAGCAGGATCATAAAGCGGTGGCCTTTATCGACAAGAGCAAGAACATTACCGCTGTACCGGCGGCGTCGCTGTCGGTGTTGATGCTGGGGCCGGGCACGAGCGTGACCCACGCGGCGGTTAAGGCCCTGGCCGATAACGGCTGCCTGCTGCTGTGGACGGGCGAAGATGCCACCCGGCTGTATGCTCAGGGCGGCGGCGAGACCCGCAAAGCCTACCACCTGCTGCGCCAGGCCGAGCTGGCCGGTAATGAGCAGACCCGACTGACGGTGGTGCGGCGCATGTACGAAATGCGCTTTGCCGAAGCGCTCGACCCCGATTTAACCCTGCAACAGGTGCGGGGCATGGAGGGGGCCAGGGTGCGCAAGGCCTACGCCGAGGCCAGCCTGGAGTTCAATGTCGAGTGGAAGGGCCGCAAGTACGACCGCCAACATTGGAACAATGCCGACCCGCTCAACCGGGCCTTGTCGGCGGCCAACGCCCTGCTCAACGGCCTGTGCCACGCCGCCATTGTCTCCGGTGGCTACGCCCCGGCGCTGGGCTTTATCCACACCGGCAAGCAGTTGTCGTTTGTGTATGACATCGCCGATCTGTATAAGGCCGAGGTCACTATCCCGGTCGCCTTTTGGGCCGTGTCGCTGGGTACGGATAACCTCCACCAACGGGTGCGGCAGGGCTGCCGCGAGGCGTTCAAGCACCATCGCCTGCTTAAGCGTATCCTGCCCGATATCGATCTCTTGCTGGACATCAATCAACAGCAGGTGAATGACGGCCCGGATGTGGACATCGACCCCGCTGCGCCGACGGAGTGGTGGGAGCCGGAGGAGGGAGACGGGAGTAAGGAGTAAGGAGTAGGAAGTAAGGGGTAGGCGGTTGAATAATTGTGAATGGTGAATAATTAATAATTAATGGTGAACGGTAAATAAAAAAACAACTTCACAGTTCACCATTCACCATTAATTATTCACAATTTGTACTCAAAAAGTGACAGTCACTTATGAAATTTAATTCAAGTGACTGTCACCTCTATTTGTCTTGAAACGTTACTCGATCAAGCCCAGGTCTTGGCTAAGTTGGCGGAAGTTGGTAATCTGGGTGCGGACGAAGGCGTCGAAGTCAGGGCCGAGGCGGACGATCTTTTCG
>JAGRBY010001270.1 GCA_020433835.1 Anaerolineae bacterium
TCGATAAATTGAGTTGAATGGTATCGGTATTTTCACTGTAGAACAAAAAGTGACTATTGTCAGGCTGCTTTAAGCAGACGCCATCGGTCAAATTATTGCATCGTTCTAAATCTCTGATAAAACGGTTTTCAAAAAAGAGGGCATAAGCCTTTAACCTTTCCGGATAGGTGTAGGGGCGGGATTTGTCGCTGCCGTTATTCACCTGCGTCGTACCCAGGAGATTGCCCCAAATATTGGCGACTCCACCGGCCATAGTAGAATGCCACAACCCCCGCCGGGTATCTTCTTCCGTATAATCTTTGTCGGCATAACGGTCATCGTTGCGGATACGAAACCGATCTTCGGAAAAGGACGGCTTGCCGGGCCGCCGGTCGATGGTTTCCACGTATTTGTCGTAATCCGGCCGGTGCTGCTCGTAGGATGAGTAATCCATCGCCTCTGATAGTTGATTCAGCTCATTCTTGTTGGCTCGTGCCCCTAAATAGTGCTCCCAGCCCATTTGGTCATCCATATAGTCGTGCCACTGTGTTAGCTGGCTGCCGTTAACCCACTCCCATAAATCATAGCCGTAGCCCAACGTCCAGCCCGGCAGCGGGCCTAACCGGGCAGCGATGTATCGCTGCAAGCGTTTATCGACCTGGCCGTTGATCCCACCGGGAAGAAAATTAGGATTCTGTCTCGCGCCATCATCCCCCCATAACCACAAGTGAACGACCCCACCTTTAGCATGCACCTTCGTAATTAATAGCTCCAACGCTTCAAAGGTGGCCAGATCGGGATTGGGATCAGCACTGCTAAGCTGGTCACAATCTGAGGTATCGATCTCAAACCAGCGGCAGAAAACCGGCACGTGAAAGCCGGTGAAACCGTGCTGATCGATAAAAGTGTTGATATCGCTGTCGATCAGGCTAGGTTTATTGTGAAAGTTGTGGGGCGCGTAATAC
>JAGRBY010001271.1 GCA_020433835.1 Anaerolineae bacterium
CGTCACATCGATATGTCCAGCTACCCCACCTTGAAACAAAATGAAGATGCCAACAACTACCACGTTGTCACCTGGCCTACCTTCGGCGGCTCCGATGCAGCGGTCACCTTCAACCAGACCTACGATATCAACCCCGAAATCGGCGAACTGATGCGCAACCAAGATTTCCGCATTGCCTTATCATACGCCATCGACCGTGAAGCCATCAAAGAACTGGCCTTCCTGGGTTTAGGCGAAGCTCGCCAGCCGGTTCCGGCTCCCAACCATCCCTACTACCCCGGCGATGAATACGCCCATATGTACACCGAATTCGACCCCGACACGGCTAATGAAATGCTCGACAGCATCGGCCTGACCGAACGCGACGAAGAAGGTTTCCGCACGCTGCCCAGTGGCGAACGGCTGGAAATTGAAATGTCCGTTGTCCCGGCCTTCGGTAACTGGCCCGACGTGGCTCAAATCATAGCCCAGCAATGGGGCGATGTCGGCATCCGCACCCGCGTTGAAATTCGCGAGCGCTCCCTCCACTTCCAAATGCGGCCGGCCAACGAACTGATGACCGAACTTTGGAACAATGACACCACCGGCTTCCCGTTCAGCGGCCAACCCCAAATGGACCCGCGCAGCACCACCGCCACCACCTTTGCCCCGCTGATCCGCAAATGGTATGAAACCGACGGAGCCGAAGGGGTAGAACCGCCGGCTGAAATCGCTGAAATCGTAGACATCATCGACGAAGCCAAAATCTCCGGTCGCGCCCGCCAAATCGAATTGGCCCAAGAACTGTTCAAAAAGTGGGCCGAAGAGGTTTATCAAATCGGCACCGTCGGCCTAACGCCTATGGTACAAGGGGTACTGGTTGTTAACGATAATTTGTACAACGTACCCGCCACCGCCGGTAACGATTGGCCGCTGCGCACGCCG
>JAGRBY010001272.1 GCA_020433835.1 Anaerolineae bacterium
CGTCGAAATGACATGCAAGCCCGAAATGTCAACAGAACCTAATAAATTATGTGTCGAGAGTTTTTTCGAAATAACATAGGATGGAACTTGGGTCGGCATCCCAGGGGGCGACCATCGAAAAGCCCAATTTTTGATACAAACTCTGGGCTTCCGGCTGTTTTTCGCCCGTGGTTAGACGCATGGCCTTATAACCATAGTTTCGGGCGACATCAAACGCTTCCCGGCAAAGAACCGTCGCAATTCCCTCGCCGCGACGCTCCGGCGGCACAAACATTGACCGTAACTCACAAAATGTGTCGTCCATGCGGCATAAAGCGACCGTTCCCACCGGGATTTCATCAACATACGCCACCAGGACATCACCGTGGGGCGGTTGGTATGCCTCCGGCAGTTTCGGCGTGGAGTTGAAAAACCAGGCGTCACGATAGTACGTTTCCAGCATCTGTAAGTGCTCGGGGTAACGCTCTTTGTTCGATTCGACTAAGCCGCGCGTTAATTTTGCTGCCGCAGCCGTCTCTGCTTCATTTCGTGCTAAACGTATTTCCAATAGTGCCTCTTTCAAGAAGACAATACCGTTAGTATCACGAGTTTTTCGCCATTATTATAGCCAACTAATTTAAGAACACAGATGCGCAGGATTGACGAATTTTTTCTCTGTATTTTTTTGATCCGCTAATCCTACCAATCCTGTTCTTACCAGTGACGAAAACTTAAAGACACGAACCAATATCTAAAAAAGTTTATCAATTAGAGATCAAAACCCTGGTTTCTGAAAAAGTGCAAACGTAGTGCCAATTACCGGCTTGTAGGACAAGCATTTATCCGAAGGCTCACTATGGATGCCAAGGAGGTCATAGAAATGGAGGCCATGGTCATGCCCGAATGTCTTTATCGGGCATCCAACCGGTCTT
>JAGRBY010001273.1 GCA_020433835.1 Anaerolineae bacterium
GCGACCCAAAAGATACGCAAGAGCAGTAAAGCCCAACGGACCACCAGCCGCATCGCCCGCGACGCCGCTTTTCAGCGTCTAAAAGAGGCGCTGCGTTTGGTGGCGTCTAATATTGTGGTGTTGCAGTATGGCCACACCATTACCCTCGACCTGAAACGCTGGGGCTTTGATGTGACCAAACGCTCGACCAAAGCGACCGAAAGCGAAGCCGAAACTACCCCGGCCGCCACCCCCGAAGCCGAAGCCGCTCCCACCAACGGCGTCAACGACGCCGTCGAGCTAAATGGCTCGACGTATGTAGTTGTGGAGAGTATGATTTCGTAAGCCCACCCCATTTCCGATACCAGTCGCCCTCGGTTGCCCGGCGGCTGCTGTGAAGGTAACGGGGTAAAGCGTCAAAGTTATGGGGTTTAAATAATCGATCAAGACAGCTTTCATATCCCGGCTTGACGTTATGCGTGTTGGCCCTATAGCCCCCCTAACCCCCCAGCGGGGGGAATTTATGGCTCCCTCCTTTGGGCTTATCGTTACACATAAGTGAGGTAAGTTAGGAGGAGTTAAAAATAAGCCAAGCTTGAGTAATATCGAACAGACGACGCCAACCGCGCCAGAGAACTTTAACACCGGGTGACCCATCCGATTTGCGACCCAGAAAACCACCTAACTGAGCAATCCAAGACAGGGCTTGGTGGATAGACGGCGGCTGTTGGGGGACAAGCGGGGTTTTATGGATAAAACAATAGAGAGCTTGCCACTCAGCCGGGTCTAAAGCAACGCTACAGGGTAAATCGGGATTAATCCGGCCCAGATAGGTCAGCCACAACAAGCGCCAAGCCACGACATTAGCCAGCAGCAGAAAGCGCTCCAAGCGAAACTCTTTCTTCAATTG
>JAGRBY010001274.1 GCA_020433835.1 Anaerolineae bacterium
GACGAGCGAGAACTTTCTAATGCTCCTTCGAGCTTCCCGTCTATTCCGACTAAGATGGATATTTAAGTTTTCCTTCTCAACAGGTCTGAGGTTCTAATGCTCCTTCGAGCTTCCCGTCTATTCCGACTAATTGATAGCATGGACAAGGAGAAAATTCATCATGTTCTAATGCTCCTTCGAGCTTCCCGTCTATTCCGACACGAAAAAGGGGAAGTCGGTGGCGGGCAATTGCCTGTCGGTTCTAATGCTCCTTCGAGCTTCCCGTCTATTCCGACTGAAGGGAAAGTAAATATCATAAAGGCTTTGACTGGTTCTTGTTCTAATGCTCCTTCGAGCTTCCCGTCTATTCCGACATTTACGCTAAATGGCGAGGCACACAGCTCGTTGTTTTTGTTCTAATGCTCCTTCGAGCTTCCCGTCTATTCCGACAATCAAAGATTATGCGTTCTTACAATCACTTGGAGACTGGTTCTAATGCTCCTTCGAGCTTCCCGTCTATTCCGACACATCTAGAGCTTGCAAGGATTGCGTCAATGAATAAAAGTTCTAATGCTCCTTCGAGCTTCCCGTCTATTCCGACCAATCTGCTCCGGGAACTGGCTACTGGAACGCCTACCGTTCTAATGCTCCTTCGAGCTTCCCGTCTATTCCGACCAGACACCGCCGCCGCCCAGACCTCAAATTGAGTATGGGCAAAAGTTCTAATGCTCCTTCGAGCTTCCCGTCTATTCCGACCATCTTCTTCTCCTGTTTCAACACCGACTCTAGAACCTAGTTCTAATGCTCCTTCGAGCTTCCCGTCTATTCCGACTGGGATTATTAATCCCATCGGTTATTTCTATCGACAAGAACCCGTTCTAATGCTCCTTCGAGCTTCTCG
>JAGRBY010001275.1 GCA_020433835.1 Anaerolineae bacterium
TCGCCGAAGCCGTCGGTGGGTAGATCGCTGTCGGCGGTGTCAACATCAACGCAGTAGGTGGCGCTGATGAGCTTGGTAAAAAGGTAGTTGCCGTTGGCATCGGTTGTGGTCGTGATGATAACGGGTTCGGTGGCGATGTTGAAGATACCGTCGCCATCATCGACGTAAAGGGTCACCTCGATGTTAGGCAGGCCGCTCTCGTTGCTGCCTTGCAGGCCGTTGCTGTTGCTGTCGTACCAGACGTAATCGCCGATAGTGCCGAAGCCGGTGGGCTGGTAGCCGAAGTCAACGTCCAGTTCATCGGTGCTGCCGTCGGTGGTTAAGGCGTACTTACCGTCTTTTGTGCCATCGGGATCGGCGGTTTGAGTATAGCCGGTCAGTGAGGTTTCGTCCACCCAGACAATCCAGTTGTCACCGGGCACGTTTTCAAAGAGATAATAGCCGGTGATACTGGTGGTCTCAACCATCGCCAGGGTATCGCTGCCATTGATGAGGCCGTCGCCGTTTTCATCGTAGTAGAGGTACACATCGACGCCGGCAATGCCGTTTTCACCGGTTCCCTGGCTGCCGTCGCCGTTCCAGTCGTAGTAGATGGTATCGCCGATGTCGGCGTTGCCGGTGTAGCCAAAGTTGTACGGGCCGGAGATTTGGCCGGCGGTGAGGGTAAAGGCCAACGGATATTGACTGTTGGGGTTTGTAGTTCCGTTGTCGGGGTCGTAGGTGTTACTCCAGCCGGTAGCGCCGCCGGGCAGAGAGCCGGTATCGACGGTGATGGTGTACTGGACGCCGGCTGTCAGATCGGGGAATTCATAGTAGCCGTTGACATCGGTTTGGGTGGTGGCAACTACGCCACTCGCCGTGGACAAGGTAACGGTG
>JAGRBY010001276.1 GCA_020433835.1 Anaerolineae bacterium
ATCAGCCGCGCCCAGCACATCCAGATCGCCATCGCCGTCCACATCGGCAGCGATGGCTGACCGGACACCTTCAAAGTTGCCCTCGATGGTGTGTTCGGTGAAGGCTTGGCTACCATCATTTTCCCACCAGGTGATGGCATTGGCCGTATAAGCCGCGCCCAGCACATCCGGGTCGCCATCGCCATCTACATCGGCGGCGGTGACTGAAAAGGCCCCATCAAAGTTGCCCTTGATGGTGTGTTCAGTGAAGGTCTGGCTACCATCATTTTCCCACCAGGTGATGTCGTCCGCAGTGATAGCCGCACCCAGTACATCCAAATCGCCATCGCCATCCACATCGGCAGCGTAAACCGATCTGGCTGCCTTGAAGTTGCTCTTGATGGTGTGTTTGGTGAAGGTTTGACTGCCGTCATTCTCAAACCAGGCGATGGCATTGGCAACATAAGCGGCACCAAGGACATCCATGTCGCCATCGCCGTCCACATCGGCGGCGGTGACTGAACTGGCCCCACCAAAGTTGTTGTGGATGGTATGTTGACTGAAGTTCTGACTGCCGTCATTCTCCCACCAGGTGATGGCATCGTCATAGAAGGCCGCGCCCAGTACATCCAAATCGCCGTCGCCATCCACATCGGCGGCCATGACTGAAAAGGCTCCGCTAAAGCTATCGGTGATGGTTTGCGTTTGCCAGACATCGCCGCTGCCGGAGCCGTTTTGGCTGGTGGCGGTGAATTGCCACTGGTAGGGCGTGGCGGTGAGGGCGGCTGTACTTTCAACCTGAGAGGAGGCCACCACCTGCACCACCTCGCCCGCTTTGAAGGGGCTGGTTGGGGTCATCAAGATGGTGTCGGCATCAGGCATGGTGTAGAC
>JAGRBY010001277.1 GCA_020433835.1 Anaerolineae bacterium
CGCCAACCTCGGCCAGAGCATCAAGCGTAGCCTGACGGAGTGCTTTATCCTGAACTTTGCCGCGCTGCCGAAACTGTTCGAGCCTGCGGCGCACCGGCTCGGCCAGCACATCGGGCACAGCGTTGCTAAGGATGCCCTTGCCGACTTCCTTCAGCCCCCAAGCAATGGAGGCAGCGATGAGGGTGGTTAAATCCATAGTCCTCTCCTAGCGGTTCATAGGAGGATTGTAGCATAAAGGTGGACGGGGGTAAAGACGGCTGTGGGAGAACATGGATGCGCAGGTTGGGCGGATTGGTAGGCGTTCCCACGCGGAGCGTGGGGAACGAAAGGGCGTTACGCGTTGTGGGCGTGGGGGAACGAAAGGGCGCAGAGGGGGAGTTTGCTTGAACAGGCTTGCGCCTGTATTAGCCGGACGCTGCAACGCCTGGCGCTCGCCGGGAGAGTTGCGCGATTGGGAAAGATTGCGACAATTAAGGGAATTATGAGGGATGAATTATGAAGTATGAAGTAGGGGAAAACGAATTCCTAATTTTCAAAGGAGAGACATTATGCGTAAGTCGGTATCACCGCCGGGACGGGGGCGGCGGTCATGGTGGGCCAGTCCGTATGCTCGCTTTGGGTTGATCAGTTTGGTCTTGATAGTGGTGGTTGTGGGGGTTGTAACCGTTTGGGCACCCGGCTTTTTCTGGTGGGGGCTGTTGCTGGCGGTGAATGTTATCACGCTTATGGTTTATCGCTACGATAAGGCGATTGCCGGTGGGGCGCAGATGCGGGTGCCGGAGATGATCCTGTGGTTGCTGGCCGCGGCCGGTGGCTCGCCGGCGGCGTATG
>JAGRBY010001278.1 GCA_020433835.1 Anaerolineae bacterium
AAACCCATAAGACCAAAGATTTGGATAGGCCGGGTTGAGTAATTGAGCAGAAAACGGACGGTCAACAGATCGAGCAGAACCCGTACAATGCGACCTAATCCGTATTTGCTGCTGCCAAACTGACGTGAGCGGTAGTTGACCGGCACTTCCGCCACGGTAACGCCGTAGTAGCTGGCAATAGCCGGAATAAAGCGATGCAAGTCGCCATAGAGGTTGATTCCTTTGACAACATCCTGGCGATACGCTTTCAAGGCACAGCCATAATCATGCAGATGAACGCCCGTGCCGGTTGAGATAAGCCAGTTGGCTGTCATTGACGGCAGTCTGCGAGGCAAAACCCTCTTGCCAACGTTCGACGCGCCAGCCGCTCACCACATCGTACCCTTCGTCAATTTTGGCCAGCAGTTTGGGGATATCAGCCGGATCGTTTTGGAGATCGGCGTCCATCGTAATAACTATCGATCCTTCGGCCCGGTCGAAGCCGGCTGCAAAAGCCGCCGTTTGGCCGAAGTTGCGCCGAAAACGTACAATCCGAATGCGCTCATCTTGCTCGCGTAACTTCATAAGTTCGGCGTAGCTGCCGTCTCGACTGCCGTCGTCAATGCAGATGACCTCGAAAGTGTGCCCGGTCGCTTCCAAAGCCGGCACCAATTCATCGAGCAGATGAGGAATGCTTTCAACTTCATTGTAAATCGGTAAGATAATGCTTAATTCCGGCTTGCTCATGACAAGCTGCTGTTCTAAATTGTCTTCAATTATTTTTTCATTGTTCTTCTGATACAACGTTCTGTGCCCCACGTAATAAATAAATCACA
>JAGRBY010001279.1 GCA_020433835.1 Anaerolineae bacterium
GGGGCTGGTTAAGGCGATTCTGTTTGGCGGGCAGGATGCCAGCCGCAGCGCCCGTAATGACACCTGGATCTTGGATGTCGCTAGTGGCGCGTGGACCCTGGTCGATCCGCAAGGCGCGCCGTCGCCTCGCTATAACCACGCCTCGGTCTTCATACCGGGCTATGGCATGGTTGTCTACGGCGGACGTAATGACAACGGCCCGTTGAGCGAACTGTGGCGCGGTGATCTCTAGCACTTAATCGAACTCTGACGGCTTTAATGAGAGGACGCAGATTGACGCGGAGACGCCATTTTAATGATGTTTTATCAGCGTTAATCGGCGAAAATCTGCGTCCCATTTAAAGCGTAGTGGTGATTGACCGTCTACCAAATCAAGTCTCATGATTCCGAAACCTGCCAAATCTAAAACCGTTCAAACTTACATAACTCTGTTGTTTATCCCTTTGCTAGTCTTATTAGCATTTACACTGCGGATTCATCAATTGGGGGCGCCCAGCCTATGGTACGATGAACTGCTGGAGTTGGATATCGCTCAAGGTCCATTTTCAGCTATCGGTCCGCAACTGCCGCGCCATGCGGCTATGCCGTTAGACTATTATCTAATGTATGGTTGGGTCAGAATGGGTCGGCAGGATTTCTGGGTACGCTGGCCGGCCCTCTTCTTTGGGGTACTGTCAATCCCCCTGACTTATGCTCTGGCTCGACGCCTATTTAACCGGCGAGTCGGTTACATCGCTGCTTTGCTGATGACAGTCGCTCTCTTTGCGGTTCGCTACAGTCAGGAGACCCGGCCTTATGCTCTGCTGCTCTGTTG
>JAGRBY010000127.1 GCA_020433835.1 Anaerolineae bacterium
AAAAGTCAGGACTTATTCGTGTGAATTTGGAAGATGATGGTGATGAGGTTATTATTACAGTAGCAGACAATGGCGACGGCGTGTCTGGTGACTTTAACCTGGATAAGAGTGAAAGTTTAGGGTTACAGATTGTGAAAATCCTGGTCGAAGGGGACTTAAAGGGTAAAATTCAATTAGGAAAAGGAATTGATGAGGAAGATGGTCTGTCCATCCGCATCACCTTTTCGAAAACTATATTTGGAGGCGAAACAGGATGGAAAGAACACGTGTCATCATAGCTGACGATGAGTCGATTATTAGGGCCGATCTGAAAGAAATGCTCACCAACCTCAACTATCTGGTAGTGGGGGAAGTGGGCGATGGACAGAGCGCGGTCAACTTGGCTCGAGAGCTGCGACCGGATGTGATCTTGATGGATATCAAAATGCCTAACATGGACGGCATCGACGCAGCGAAAATTTTAACTGAAGAACAAATTGCTCCGGTGGTGCTGCTAACCGCCTACGGCCAGAAAGAGCTGGTTGATCGGGCCAAGGAAGCAGGCGTTGTCGGTTACCTGGTCAAACCATTCCGAGAAACCGATTTACTACCGGCTATCGAGGTGGCTTTGTCGCGTTTCAACGAATTTAAGGCCGTCCGTCAAGAGGTCGATGATTTACAAAATGCGCTGGAAACGCGCAAATTGGTAGAACGCGCCAAAGGTATTTTGATGGATACCCAAAAAATTGACGAAGGCGAAGCATTCCGCAAGATTCAGAAGATGAGTATGAATACGCGGAAACCGATGAAAGAAGTCGCTGAAGCGATTATTTTAGCCCATCAAGCCGCCAGCTAAGATATCTAAACGGTAATGTCGAATTTGCGGTTAGCTCTGGCTCAAATCAATACGACCGTTGGCGATCTGGAAGGCAATGTTGCCAAGGTCAAAGCGTATCTGGAGCGAGCCAGAGCCGTACAAGCCAATATTGTTTTATTTCCTGAATTAACGTTGGCCGGCTATCCGCCCGAAGATTTACTGCTTAAACCGGGTTTTGCTGCCGCCAACCGTAAAGCCCTGGAAAGTTTGCTGCCGGCTACGCACGGCTTAACAGCTGTAGTCGGCTTTGTTGATCGGCAGGACGATATTTTTAATGCGGCGGCGGTTCTGCACGATGGCGCTTTGGTGGATGTTTACCACAAAACCCTGCTGCCCAACTACGCCGTCTTTGACGAAGATCGTTACTTTGCCCGAGGCGATACCCCACTTTTATTTACCCTCCCCATGGCCACCACCGATCGCCCTCTGTGCTTTGGCGTAAGTATCTGTGAGGATATTTGGTACCCGGCCGGGCCGCCCGAAGCGCAGGCCGCCGGCGGGGCCGATATTTTGCTCAACATCTCCGCTTCACCCTATCAAAGTGGGAAAATTAGAAGCCGTGAACGCATGCTGGCCACCCGGGCCTCTGATAACGTGGCGATTGTCGCCTTTTGTAACCAGGTTTCCGGCCAGGATGAGCTGATTTTCGATGGCAGCAGCGTGATTATTGACGAGCGCGGCCATATTTTAGCGCGGGGCAAATCGTTTGAAGAGGATTTTTTGGTGGCCGATCTCAACGTTGGCAATGTTTTCCGCCAGCGACTGCGCGATCCGCGCCGCCGGAAGGTGGCGTTGACCGAGGTGTATGCCAAAGCCTCTAAGAAGATTTCGCTGGCTCCGGTCGCCACGGCTTCGACGCCGGTCGCTATTCCGGCCCCTCAACTGGTCGAGCCGCTTGAGCCGGTAGAAGAGGTCTATCAGGCTTTGGTCTTGGCGACCCGCGATTACGTCCACAAAAATGGGTTCAAAACCATCTGCCTGGGCTTGTCGGGCGGTATCGATAGTACGATCGTAGCGGCGATTGCGGCCGATGCGCTGGGGCCGGACAATGTGGTCGGTGTCTCGATGCCGTCGCGCTATTCATCAGACCATTCCAAAAGCGATGCGCAAGAATTGGCCGAGAATCTGGGCATCCAGTACAAAACTATTGCCATCGAGCCGGTTTACCAGGCTTATCTGGATATTTTAGCCGAAGCCTTTGCCGGAACATCACCGGGCGTAGCGGAAGAGAACCTCCAAAGCCGAGCCAGAGGCAACACGCTGATGGCTTTGAGTAATAAATTTGGCTGGTTGGTGTTGACCACCGGCAACAAAAGTGAGATGGCCGTTGGCTACGCTACCATTTACGGCGATATGGCCGGCGGTTTTGCGGTTATTAAAGATGTGCCGAAAACCTTGGTCTACAAACTGTGTCGCTATCGCAATGAAAAAATCGGGCCTGCCATCCCCGATAATGTTCTCACCAAACCCCCTTCCGCCGAACTGCGGCCCGACCAGAAAGATACCGACTCGTTGCCTGAGTATGATATTCTCGATGGTATTCTGGCCGCCTACATCGAGGAAGAGTACAGCCCCGCCGAAATTGTAGCGCTTGGCTACGATAAAGAGACGGTGGATAGAATTATCCGCCTGGTTGATCTCAATGAGTACAAGCGCCGTCAAGCCCCACCCGGCCCCAAAGTTACCAGCAAAGCCTTTGGCAAAGATCGTCGCTTGCCCATTACCAACCGTTATCGAGGGTAAGTTCGTCCGCAATTGCTAACAATCAAACCGATTTCATAGCTGCTGCATAGAATTAACATAGCCATGTCGGTTAGAATAAAATCGGCATAGCTAAGATTCCGCGAAGGGAGTTTTGTATGATAAAACTAGGAAACATCGTCAAATTTCTGGCGGTGTTGATCCTGGGCAGTATCGCTGGGGTTGTGGGGACGCTGCTGCTGGCCCCGCGATCCGGTCGCGAGACACGCCAGGAGATCAAGCACAAGGGCCAGAAATTTTTCCACAAAATTCAATCGGCTCGTGAAACAGCCGCCGATCCAAATATCAAAAAGATTAGCAACTGGGGCAATTATCCTCGGGTACAAGTGAAGTTTCACGAATTTGAAGATGTCGAAACGTTACGCAAGCTGATTAAACAATCCAACGAGGTCATTGCCCGAGGTAACGGTCGCTGCTACGGTGATTCGGCTTTGGCGCCGGAGATCATTTCCAGCCTGCGCTATAATAAGTTCCTGTCGTTTGATAAGGCACAGGGCATTGTTCGCTGCCAAGCGGGCGTACTGCTTTCAGAAATTCTCGATGTTATTGTACCGCAGGGCTGGTTCTTGCCGGTTACGCCCGGTACCAAGCTGATCACGGTCGGCGGCGCTATCGCCTCTGATGTGCATGGCAAGAGCCAACACAAAGCCGGCAACTTTAGCGATCATCTGGTCGATATGGAAGTTATGGTTGGCGACGGCACCATTGTAAAATGTTCGCATACTGAGAATGCCGAACTGTTTTTAACTACTTGCGGTGGAATGGGTCTGACCGGGGTCATCCTCAACGCAACGATGCGGCTGATCCCTGTCGAAACGGCGTATATTCGGCAAGAGTCGATTAAAATCCATAATTTCGACCATATGATGGCCGTTTTTGAAGAGTCAGAGGATTGGAACTACTCGGTTGCCTGGATGGACTGTTTAGCTCGCGGCAAACATTTGGGGCGTGGCTTTCTGACGCGGGGCGAGCACGCCAACGTTGAAGAGTTGGCCCATACCAAACACCAACAGAAGCCGTTACGCATCAATAAGCGTCTTAAATTGAACGTTCCGTTTAATTTCCCCAGTTTTTCGCTTAATACCTTGACGGTGACAGCCTTTAATACCGCCCTCTATCTCAAGCATCCGAATGACGTGGTGAAATCGATTGAGAGTTACGATACCTTTTTCTACCCCCTTGATAGTATCCTTAATTGGAATCGTATTTATGGTAAACAGGGCTTTACTCAATACCAGTTTATTCTGCCCAAATCAGCCAGCCGTGAAGGGGTGCATCGCATTCTTGATCGCATTGCCGAGAGTGGCCACGTACCTTTTTTGGCGGTTCTCAAACTGTATCGCCAGCAAAATGGCTATCTGCCGTTTGGCATGGATGGCTTCTCGCTGGCGCTCGATTTTCCCATTAAGCCCGGCTTGTTTGAATTTTTAGATGAATTGGATCAGATTGTGTTGGAGTATGGCGGTCGCCTTTACCTGACCAAAGACGTCCGTATGAACAAGTCGATGTTCACCCAAAGCTATCCCAATGTCGAGCGCTTTATCAGCAACGTTCGCGATTTGAACCACGGCAACAAATTTAAATCATTTCAATCCGACCGGGTAGGTATCACGCAATGAAAGATGTTTTAATCCTGGGTGCGGCCTCCGACATCGCCAAGGCCATTGCTCACCAATATGCCGCTGATGGGTATAATGTAGTGCTGGCGGCTCGAAATGCAGCGCGGTTGGCCGAAACAGCCACCGATATCAAAATTCGCTATCAGGTCGAGGCCACCACCGCCGAGTTCGATGCCCTTGACTTTGCCGGTCACGCCGCCTTCTACGAGGCGCTCAACCCCAAACCCGATGTTGTGGTGGTGGTCTTCGGCTATCTGGGCGATCAAGATAAGGCCCAGAGCGATTTCGCAGAGACGCAGCGCATTATCGACACCAACTATACCGGTGCGGTCTCTATCTTGAATATCGTCGCCAATGCTATGGAGCGACGTCGGGCCGGAACCATTATCGGCGTTAGTTCGGTAGCCGGTGACCGTGGTCGGGGCAGTAATTACATTTATGGCAGCGCTAAAGCCGCGCTCACGGCCTATCTGTCGGGGCTTCGCAACCGGCTGGCGAAATCGAACGTGCATGTTATCACTGTCAAACCTGGCTTTGTCCGCACCAAAATGACCGAAGGGCTGCCGCTGCCGGCTCCCGTGACAGCCAAACCCGAGCAGGTGGCTAAGGATGTGATCAAAGCCGACCATAAAAAGCTCAACCAAATTTATTCGTTGTGGATGTGGCGTTATCTGATGATGATTATTCGCAACATCCCGGAGCCGATTTTTAAGAAAATGAAGCTGTAATACCAAAAAGCCCGACGCGTTGTCGGGCTTTTTTATTGTTGGTAACGATGTTTAGGGGGATTATTCGGCGCGGAACCGTTGCTCTAACTCTTCGAGCATCACGGCGGCCTCAACCAGTTTATCGAGCGGATTTTCCTCACCTCGATAGTAGCGATAGTCGCATGGCATAATATCGAGCGTTTTGATCAGTTCATTATGGCCTTGCCGAATGGCAGCCTCGGTCGTCTCATACCAGCGGGCCATGTCGTCGATAAGAACCTCTTGAAAGTTGACCTTGCGTACGGTGTAATCCAAAGCGGCCGCCCATTCTTCGGGATGGCTTCTGTCTAAATACTGCTTGCCAATGGTCACGCGATACTCAACCCACATTTGAATGGCCGCACCCACCACTTCCAGCGACATATCTTCGCGCGGCATAACGTTGGTTAGCCACGTTTCAACCTCATCCAGAGCATTGCTAAACAAAGCCTCAAACCGGCTGATCATCGCCTTGTTGGTTTCGGTGCGAATATAGTCACCCAGAGCATGCAGCATCATTTCATAGTCGCCCAGCCTAACCTGGGTGCGAGCCAGGTTAAGATGGTACTCCGGCTCTGTGTCATCCAGCCGGGCCGCTTCTTGAAAAAGGGTGATTGCGCTTTCCAGTTCCCACCGTTCAAAGTGTTCCAGTCCGGTACGGTTGAGAGATTGAGCGCGTAGTCTGTCGGTAGCAGTAATGGGTCTAACCATGGTCTTTTCTGGAAAATTGTAAAATTTCATTTTGAATTGATTCTACCTTGAATCGAAAGGGGCGTCAACCGACCCGGTCATGGTTTTACCTCTTCAAATTGGGAACCGCTGTAAATGACCTCACGGGTGAGGGTGTACCAATTGGTAACCGTCCGAAACCGGTCGCTGGGGTTACTTAACGCCGGTAGTTGCACTCCCAAGATTTTTTCGTCTACGCCATACGTATAGGCCGGATGAAAAAGAATAAGCGATGGTACTTCATCGGCAAAGATACGTTGAAACTCAAAATAGTAGTCGTTGCGCGGCCCCTGGTCTTGCAAGGTTCGAGCCTCTTCCAGCAAAACCGAGGCATCGGTGTTGTCCCAGCCCGAATAGTTCTGACCGCCATCGATTTGGGTTTGGTGCCAGAAGGGATAAGGATCGGGGTCTCCGGCCAGTAAAACTTCGGCCAGTGCCGCTTGATACTGATGTTGGACCAGATGCTCACCCAGGCCCCGTTCGGTGGTCTCGACGGCGGCCGACACTCCAATTTGTTGCCACTGTTTGCTCAGCGTTTCCGCTACGGCGATTTTAGAGGGATCATCGCCAACCAGCAAGCTAAACGCCAGTGGAACGCCCTCTTTTTCACGAATACCGTCACCATCGGTATCAACCCACCCGCTTTCTTCCAGAAGGGCCGCGGCAGCCTCGGACGAAAATTCAACCTTCATTTGGTTAGGATCGTAGGCCCAACTCCAGGGCAGAATAGGCCCGTTAGCAACCAGACCTTGCCCATTGAGCGCTTCATCGACAATACTTTCGCGGTCAAGGGCCTGAGACAGCGCCCGGCGAACTTCAACCTCTTGAAAGAAGGGTGCGCTGTCAGGGGCTTGGAGGTTAAGGTAAACGATGTAGTAACCGGACAAAATAGAGGTGTACAAACTCAATGTTTCGAGCTTTTGTACTTCGGCGATATTGGCCGGCGGAATAGAAGCGATACCCTGAATTTCGCCGGCTTTATAAGCGGCTAAGGTATCCTCAAAAGAGTTGTAAAACCGTAACGCAATTTGGGCCAAACGCGGTTTCTTTTCGGCATAGAGCGGATTGCTCGACAACCGGGCAAATTGCGCATTGACATCGTTGAGCTTAAATGGCCCTGTCCCGATGGGGTGCAAATTGAAAGCGTGGTTAAGCATATCGCGGGCCGGCATATCGCCCAGTATGTGCTTTGGCAGCATGCCGATGCGCGTATATTCGATGAACGCGGGGAAAGGTTCGGGTAGCGTAAACCGCACGGTGTAAGAGTCAACCTGCTCTACGGTCACCGTCTGCCACAAACTTTTCAGGTAGGCCGCCCCCGGAAATTCCGAGTCTTGCATCAGCGCAATGGTAAACAGGACGTCATCCGCTGAAAACGGCCGTCCATCGTGCCAGCGCACATCGGTGCGCAGCCGAAACGTGTACGATAAGCCGTCTTCGCTAATATCCCAGCTCTTGGCCAGGTCCGGCTCAAGATTGCCTTGCCCGTCCATCCGGGTCAACCCATTAAAGATCAGGGCACTTAAATCCTGATCGACCTGATTGTATTGCATCAACAGGGGGTTGATAAATTGAGGTTGCCCTATTACGCCTTCACTGTAAGTGCCACCAACATCAGGAATAGATATCGTTTGCCGTGAAAGCGACAAGAAACTTAAAAAGGCCATCGTCATCGCAATGCCGGTTGCGGCTAAGATGGCTTGCAAGCGGATATACTGGCCCATTTATCCGGAAATAGCGACAGTAATCAAGGCTAGCACAAAAAATAAAACCGATAAGCCGATAGTTGCCTGATAGATGGTTTTTTCAACACCGCGCTTGGTTCGATACACCCCACCATCGCCGCCAAAGATGCCGCCCAAACCGGCCCCTTTGCCCTGTAACAAAATCAAGACAATCAGCGTTAGCGACAGTATAATTTGAATAATTTGTAATGATATAACCAACAGAAACCTCCAATTCATTCGCCCAACGCGAATGTATCTATAAAAATAAAGCAGAAACGTCCCCCTGGGACGTTTTGTTAGCACAGTCGGTAAACAAGCGTAATCCCTATTATAAATTGTCTGCTTATTTCGACAAAATCATCCGATTTGATTTTGCCGTAGGTCTGGTATAATACAATTATAGTAGTCATTCATGTGCGTTTTATGCAAAACAAGGCTAAAACAGATCTCACTTAGCCTCAGCCTTAATCTGTTTGTAAACTTAGCTAAGGCTGAATACAAGATACCAACACTTTAACCATTCAGTGTAAGGAAGGCTATGACAGGTGTATTTGGCGATGCGTTACCCTGGCCTAACGCCCACAGAAAAGAGACGGCCAGCAGTTCTGAAACCACCAAGGGAGGATCAGAGTTTACCGCTTGGATAACAATTGCTGAAAACTTAAATCCCGGTGAAGCAATTGTTATTAAAGGACGCCTTGAAAGTGAAGGTATCCCCGTTGTTTTACAGCAAGAAGCCGTCGGTTCGGTATTAGGCTTGACGGTGGGGCCGCTTGGTTCGGCCAAAATATCGGTTCCCGAGCCGCTGGTTGAGCAGGCACTGGCCATTTTGGCCGAGACGTTTGATGTCGATGACAGCGCGTTTGGGGATACGGACTAAACCCTTAATGTCTTATTGGTAGTTTGTAGCCTTGCGTAAGGAGGGATACATTATGCGCAGCAGTAGAATTCTTTGGGGAACACGTTGGATAAACCTATGTAGACTGGCCCTTCTCATGGCCATCGCTTTGGGAGTGAGCCTGAATGCGACAACCGTAGCGGCTCAAGAGGCGGGAACCGGCAGCAGCTACATTATTCAACACGATGACACACTCTGGAAAATTGCCGAAAAGTTCTTGGGCGACGGCAACTTGTATAATGAGATTATTACCGCCACCAACGCCAAGAGCGTTGAAGACGCCACGTACAGCGCCATTCAGGATGCCAATATCATCACCTTAGGCGCCAAGCTCTGGATTCCCGGCGTTGAGGAGATAGCCGCCAATGGCACGACCGCACCTGCACCGTCGCTGCCGGCTGACCAAACATCGCTTTCATCGGCCACCGAGGGATCACCGACCGGCCACATCGCTTTCAGCTTTTGGAACGACTCGCCGGAGCGCTGTACCTATGAGATCGACGTCATCGATGTCTCATCCTGCCTGACCGATGCCGCCGCCTGCCAGGCCACGCGCCGCATCTTCACGCTGGCCAACGCCAGCGAACCGGCCCTCTCGCCCGACGGTACTCTGCTGGCCTTTCGGGGCTGGGGAGCCATTCCCGAAAAACATAAAGACGAAACCGAAGATCATCCCTATTACGGCTGCGCCACGCCCGAGGCCGAGCGCCAGATAGGCTACACCACCCTCGACGGCACCGCCTACACCGGCGTTACCAAATTCTGGGAAGACTCCCATCCCGATTGGTCGCCCAACGGCGAGCGTTTGCTGTTCGACACCCGCCGTGAGGATGATGGCCGCAGCCGCATTATGGCCAGTAATGTTGTCCACAATTATGAAGAAGATTTCCGTATCGAAGGCCAATACCCTTCCTGGGCACCCGATAACGAGCGTTTTGTCTACCGGGGCTGCGATTTAACCGGCAATCGCTGCGGGTTGTGGCTAGCCAAAGCCATTCCCGTACAGGCCTGGGATGTCGGCGTCAATATGATCGGCCCCCTGCTTGAGGAGCCGGAAGCAGCCCACCCCGACTGGTCACCCGTAGACGATCAAATCGTCTACCAAAGCCCGACTGCCGACGGCAATTGGGATCTCTATCTCATCAATGCCGATGGCACCAACAAACGCCAACTGACCACCGCTCCCGATATCGAAGGCATGCCCTCGTGGTCGCCCGACGGCCAGTGGATTAGCTATTTGTCTAATGCCGACGGCAACTGGGGCATTCACCTCATCAAAGCCGACGGCAGCGAACACCATCTGCTGTTCCCCTTTGACGGCGGTGATTTTACGCCTAAAACCATTACGCCCTACTACGGCCGTAACTGGATCGATGAGCAAATCTCCTGGTCACGGTAAATTCTGACGACTGACCGGGTCGGTCTCGACATCACCGATCACCGTCCACGACCGCCCCTGGATTCCAGCCGGGGGCGGTAGAATGGGCGATCCGGCCATAGCTGGTTTCTCCGAACCGTTGATGACCACAATCGGCGGATGCGCTGCGGTCTGATGCCCCGGCATCGTCATGGCTTGCTGTGTGTGCTGCCGCATCACCAGATATGTAAACAAAAACGTTGTCGGCACGCTGGCGACTACGCCCAGAATCACGCCAATGACCACGGCCAGCGCATCGACACTGGCCCGTAAGCTAAACAGCGCCGTAAATGTCACCACAATAGCGACGCCTAAAATAAGGAGATAACGTTTCATAGTCGTTGCCTTTGGTTACTTGATTAATCGCAGTTGGTGACCCAGCACCGCCGTAATACCGCGCTTGGTCGAAGCGGCAGCCGGTGATGGGGCAAAGTGGTCGGTACCGGTGGCCGCCAGCGGCATTACCGCGTCCGGCGGTGCGAGTTCCATCCACTGGCGTTGATGCCGCTGTTTGGCCTGAAGTCGACTCACCACCTGTTGAATTTCGCCTTCCGAGACATAAGCGCCTTGAAAGCGGGTTACATTGCCCTTGACCACCAGCAAAAAATCGCCCCGCCCCAGCAGTTTCTCGGCACCAGTGCTGGCGATCCCGGCGGCAATGCGAGCATCGTCGGGGCTGGTTACGCTGCCGATAATCCGCACCGGAAAGTTGCTGCGCGTCAGCGATCCAATGGTCGCTGCCAGCGGTTTTTGGGTGCAGGCAATCAAATGGATGCCGGCACTGCGCCCCCGCTGCGTCAGGCGCGTCATCAGCCGATCCATTGCTTTGCCGCCCTGTTCCATCAAATCGGCCACCTCATCGATAAAAATAACCAGCCGAGGTTCCGTGATGCGCTGCTGATCGCGGCGAACCATTTCCGACACCATCTCGCCCAGGGTGAAGATCGCCTGATGGACATCGTCAATGACCGGTCGCAGCAGGTGGGGCAGCCGCTGCTCTTGATTGACGCGAGCAAAGGGTTCAAAGCCGTTGCGTTTGGGATCGATGAACAACAGTTGAACCTCGCCCAGTCGATTGGTCATCGCCAGCGACAGAGCCATACTGCGAGCCAATGCCGTTTTGCCGGAGCCGGTCGTTCCGGCTATCAGCACGTGGGCCACCTCGGGCGAGGCCAATCGCAAAATAAGCGGGCTGCCCGAGTTATCCATGCCTAATACCGTCGATTGGCGCGGCATGTCGCCCAACTTAGGCAGCAGATCCATCAGGCACACCTTTTGCGGGTTGAGGCGCGGCACTTCGATCTCTACGCTGGCCCCTTGTCGGGCAATACGCACGCTGGAGGCCCCTAAATGCAGCGCGATCTCTTCCGACAGCGCCGTAATCCGCGCGATCTTGGTAGCGAATTCCGGCAGGATTTGATAGTGGATCCAGCGCGGTGTCACCGTACCGCCCAATACCCGCGCCGGAACGCGATGGCTGTGCAGCACCCATTCGATTTGATTGGCCTGACTTTCTAAATAGCGCTCCATTTCAGCGGGAGCCAACATAATTTTCCTCTCAATAGTCTGGATCGGTTCTGACGTTTCGGGTTTGGTGTGTTCTATTGTACTAGAACATATGTTCTAGTGTCAAGAAGCAAAATTAAAAATGGCGAGGTTCTCAAAGAACCTCGCCATTTTTAGAGCGCGTTGGGTAAAAAGCTAAAGCGTTTAGGCGGCTTTGGCTTTGTTCAGTGCCTTCATCAAGCGTGATTTCCGGCGGGCGGCGTTGTTTTTGTGAATAACGCCTTTTTGAGCTGCTTTGTCTAAAGCCTTAATGGCTTTTTTCAGCGTTTCTTCTGCCTGCTCAACATTTCCGGAATCAACCTGAGTCCGTGTTCTTTTAACGTACGTGCGGGCCGTACCTGCATACAAACGATTTTGAACGCGTCGTTTTTCGCTCTGCTTGGCGCGTTTTATTGCCGATTTAATGTTAGCCAAAATTTTATCTCCGTAAAACTAAAAATGGTTGGTATTAACTCAATTTATGGGTGAGACACGATAAAAAGTGCATTTGGCCCAGCCGCTGACCATAATGCACACGAGTTTCAATAGGTTCAACAATTCAAGGGAATATCACATTTGAACAATCGTAAATGATAGTTCAAAGCGGTTGATTTGTCCAGTTTTCGCTATCCATTTGGAAGATCATATTTCACTTTTCATTCAATTCAGCTAGAATAACGCCTTATCTTGAATTCCATCATCATCGTTACAAAGGAGTACTTATGCTACGCCAACCGCTAGTAAAAATGCTTGTGCTGCTGGTCATCGCCGCCTGGCTGGCCGTGACGCCGGCTTATGCACAAGCCCCCGCAGGCCAGGAGCACACCGTCCAGCCGGGCGAGTGGCTTTCGCAGCTTGCCGAGCAATTTCTGGGTGATACCAACCGCTACACCGACATCGTCGCGGCCACCAACGCCAAAGCCGCCGAGGACGACAGCTTCACCCCCATCACCGATCCCAACGTTCTTGAAGTCGGCCAAAAATTGTGGATTCCCGTCCCTGCGGCTGAACTCACAACTTCCCCCTTTGCAGGAACCTACACCGCCAGTTTGCCCGCCGCCGACACCCCCGGCCGTGAGATGACGCTCATCCTCAACGCCGACGGCACCGCCACCCGCACTACCGACTACCTGAACGGCAAACCTGCCATCGAGGAAAGCGGCTCCTGGCAAGACAACGGCGACGACACAGTCACGGTCACACTCACCGGCCGCCCCACCGTCGAAGAACCGGACGTGATCACCTATGAGCTTGTCGATGATGTGCTAACGGCCATCGAATATGACCTGGATGCGTACGGCACCGAGGGCCTGTCGCTGCAAAAGCAAGCCGAAGTAGTAGACGAAACAACGGTTCAGCCCGAAAATATAGTCGGCATCTACAAGACAATGCTGCCCGGCGGCTCCAGCCCCGGCCTCGACAGCACCCTCTATCTCAATGCCGATAACACCGTCCGCCTGGTCAGCGATTACCTCAACGACGATCCGCCCATCGACGAAATGGGCACCTGGACGGTGGAAAACAACCAGGTTGTGGTCACCCTAACCGGTATGGCTGACCGCGCCTACGATAGCCCGGTGGTCACAACCTATGATGTAGACGCCGGTACGCTGGTTGAAACCAGCACCGAAACCGTGCCGGGGGCCTATGTCTCGCGCTATTTACCCTTCGAGGCGCTGGCCACCGGCCTGGAGCCGGTGCCGTACAATGCCGAAGTTGCCCAGCAGGAGATAACCGACTCCGGCTATGGGGGCATCTACAAAGGGTTTCTGCCGGCTGCTACCTGCTGCGGGCGCGATATCACCCTAACGCTTAACCCCAACGGCCCGGCCTACCTGTCGACCAACTTTCTCAACGGCAAGCCGCCGCTTATGGAGACCGGCACCTGGACCGAAGTTGGCGACGGGCGCATCGACATTACCTGGGACGGAGCCGACGCGCCGCTGATGCTGGCACTGGTCGACGGCACGCTGCGCACCACGGCTGATGATGACACCTACGGCAGCGACGGTCTGACCCTCTATTCCTATCCCATCATTGCCCTCAACAGCAACCTGCCGACCGTCGCCGGCACCGTCACCTACAGTGAGCGCCTCGCCCTGCCCGCCGAGGCGCTGATCACCGTTCAATTGGTCGATGTCTCTCTGGTCGATGCCCCGGCCCAGGTTATCTCTGAGCAGATGATTACCGCCGGCGGCCAGCAGCCGCCTTTTGCCTTCGAACTGCCTTACAACCCGCGCACCTTCGACCCGACCCGCACCTACGCCGTGCAGGCCCGCATCGAAGCCAACGGCGAACTGCTCTTTATCAACGACACCCAATACCAAGTTTTGACCAACGGTGCCCCCAACCGGATCGAATTGGTATTAGTTAGCACCGGCCCGACGGCTGCGGTAGCTGCGGCTGCCGACTGTGCCGATGTCGCGGCCACCGCTTCATCAGATACGCCACCCGACCGCAGCAGCTACCTGGTTTATGGCGATGACAGCCCGGTTAACTCTGATATTGTGGGTACGATTTTGTCGGTCGATGCCCAGGCTGCCGACGCCACAACCCAATGGCGCGATGCCGTGCTGGACGAGTTGGGCTACTGCTCCGGCAATTTTGCACCCGACCTGGTCACGGTTTACAATACCGGCACCGGCCAAGCGACCGTCATCACCGCCTCTGATGTCTTGTTCGATGACTCGCTTTTGGCGCAGGAAGTGCGCCTCGACCTGGTTGAGCAGGCCGACGGCTGGCAGGTTGAATGGGGCGGCGTTCGCTTTCAATGCGCCCGGGGCGATAATACCACGGAGCTGCAGC
>JAGRBY010001280.1 GCA_020433835.1 Anaerolineae bacterium
GGCGACATCGCCAATCGCATAATCCGTGCGCATTTCACGCAGAATTTCCGGAATAGTCGGTTCTCCGGTCGGATAAATTAAGGTGCTGTCACCCAAATACAGAATATCGATACCATTTTGAAGCTGCTCATCCAGCGCCAGGATTTCATCAGGCAGTTCGGGCGGGTCCATGGCCGAAACAGCCACCTGAGCGGTAAGCAGAAGACTAACGAAAAGAACGAATTTGAGGAAAAAACCCTTCATGTAGAACAATCTGTCTTTCTTAATTGGCGTGTATCTTACAATATAAGTAAGTATACACCTTTATTTTAAAAATAAGCTAAAAATAAGCTGAGAATACTATAAGAGTTTCGAGCTTTTGTACAACTTTAGTATAGTTAAGTGGCAGATACAAATCCGTCGCGATGACGCCTGACCGCTAACTGGGTAGGCCCGCTGACTTTTGGTAAATACCATACAGCCACAAATCTGCGTCCGAATCTTGGGTTGCGGCTTTTTTTATAAGGTCAACCCCACGAAATCTTGTTGAGCCGAAAAAATGTGTAATATTTTATGCGATTTTTGCGACTTGTAGGTAGAACACGATTTATCGAAATGGTAAGGAGATACTATGACAACCCTTTTATCGGATCGACCGCTGCCATCGAGTCCCATTTTGATCGGACAAGAGTCGGACGCAGACTTTTATGCAATTCTGGATGCAGAGCGCCCGCGTCTGATCCGTCTCTGCACGGCTATTCTTGGCAATGCCGATGCCGCCGAAGATGTAACCCAAGAGGCGCTGCTGGAGGCCTGGCGCAGCATAG
>JAGRBY010001281.1 GCA_020433835.1 Anaerolineae bacterium
GATGACGGTATCCACCTCTGTTGCAGTAGCTTGCATTTTCATAATGATAATCATAGTTCTCCTCAATTGAACGTTGCTTTTGAATTTTGAGCCTGCTTTAAGTTAAGAGCTTCAGCCGTGCCGGCGTAGGCTGTTGCTCCAAACAAAAAGGGCGCGACCGATATGGTCGCGCCCTGGAAGTTCCGTAAACCTGTGTCGGGTCAGTTACCCGTCAGAACGCGCCCTATCGTGTCCCAGAAAAAATAGCCATAAAAATAAAAAAAGCTCGCAAAGGCAAATGCGAGCGTCGGATAAACAAAAGTATTATCATTGTTGTCATGGGCCTTGCTGACCACTTTTACTTTAGCTTGATTTTCGATGAGTTGGCGCAATTTTTTCGACATAGTTTTTAACCCTAATTTATATGCTTGAAGCATCATATCATACAAGGCATACCGTGTCAACCCCTTTTTCGCATTTCCACACAAGAAAAACTCCCTCTTAAACCATTGCTCCTTTCTTTATAAGTAGCTCAAACACCCGTTCTAAGGTATAATACATATGTTATGTTTTTTGAATTTTTGGCAAAATAGTTTGGAGAGCCTTTATGGATATTGGCACAATTAAGGTTGTAAATATTGAAAACGAAATGAAGGTGGCCTACCTCGATTACGCCATGAGCGTTATCGTCTCACGGGCGCTACCTGACGCACGGGATGGCCTAAAGCCGGTTCACCGTCGCATTCTTTACGCCATGCACGATATGGGCATTCGGCACAATACGGCTTATCGTAAAAGCGCGCGCGTGGTGGG
>JAGRBY010001282.1 GCA_020433835.1 Anaerolineae bacterium
TACTACCCTACCGCAGCGACTTCCACGGCTCTTCGTCGGCCACATCGACGACTTCATAGCCGATTTCGCCGATGCACGGCCCCAGCACGACCATCAGTTTGGCCATGCCATCGCCGATGTTGAACGAAGCGTGGACAACGTCCGGCTCGATGAAGATCGAGTCGCCGGGGTTGAGCGTCATCTTCTCTTCTTCCAGCCACTGCTCGATTTGCCCGGCCATGACGTAGATGACTTCTTCCTGGTCGGGGTGTTTGTGAAAGTTGTGGCCGGCTCCAACTTTAAGGGTCACTTCCATGACGGTGATGTCTTGAGCCTCGGTGGTCGGCGGGTTCGCCACCCAGCCAACTTCGCCCCAGTCAAGCTGTTCGCGCTCGACCTGGGAGGATAGGGTGAATTTTCCACTCATGTGTGTTCTCCTTTGGGTAAGCCCTCACCCCGTCGCTAACGCGACTCCCCTATCCCTTAGGGAGAGGGGTTGGGGGTGAGGGTGTGAGTTACATTGCTACTAAAGTTCCAACCCTTTGAACTTCTTCGCCTGGCCCTCGATGGCCGGTTCAACCGCCAGGCGTTCGATGCTGCTGGCACCGAAGAAACCGGCGATGCCTTCGGTGTGTTCGAAGATAAACTGGGCGTCTTCCGGCTCGGCGATGGGGCCACCGTGGCAGAGGACAAGAATGTCGGGATTGACTTCGACCGCTGCATCACGCATGGCCTGCACCTTCTTGGCCGATTGCTCGAGCGTGAGCGCCGTTTCCGCGCCGATGCTGCCTTTGGTGGTGAGTCC
>JAGRBY010001283.1 GCA_020433835.1 Anaerolineae bacterium
GGTCATAATCTCTTCCTCGGCCAGGGTGGGGAAGCTGGCCCGCTGCACGGCTTCAAGCTGGTCGGCCATAGCGGGCGTGCTGTTGACTACGGTGAATGTTTCGGGCATGGGTTACTCCGGTTTTTTCTGTAGTTATTGGGTAAGCGATGATGGTGCGAAAAGGCTGAGGCTAAGGCTGAGGTTGAGAAAAAACAGATACATCGTTTAGACGGATGTCATTTCGAGCGACGATAGGAGCGAGAAATCTCCCCCCAAACGTTGTCTGTAATTCAGATTGGGAGATTAGAGATTGGAGACTGGAGATTTTTTAATCTCTAATCTCCTAATCTCCAATCTCCTGATACCGTAACGTTACTTATGGAAGAGTCCTAAAAAAGATGTATTTGTTTTTCCTTCGCCTCAGCCTTCGCCTTAGCCTAACTCCCGCCTGCGATATCTCGGCGGCTTAGGTGCTATCCCATCACCTCGTAAGTTTCAACAATGGCCTCCGACATAATCGTCAAACCCTCGTCCAACTGGTCGGCGGGAATGTCGATGGCGGGCAGCAGCCGGATGCAGTTGCTGTAGAGACCGGCCCGCAGCAGCATCACCCCCCGGTTGGCGCATTTTTGAATGACGCTGATGACAAAATCGGGCCACGGTTCTTTGCTGACAGGGTCTTTGACGAACTCCAGGGCCATCATTGCGCCGTGGCCGCGGACATCGCCCAAAATCGGTATCTCGGCTTGCAGCGGTTCAAAGGTTTG
>JAGRBY010001284.1 GCA_020433835.1 Anaerolineae bacterium
TCAGGGGCGTTATTTCCACGCCGCAAGCGACGGCAGCGAACTGCCGGCCTTGGTGACCGAGCTGAACACTCTACAAAAAGGCGACCTTTCGATCCAGACCGAACGCTGGAACATCGAGCGCTTTCAAATTTTTTTGGCGGTGGGTTTAATCACCCTACTGGCCGCTGAACTCATACCCGACCGGATCCGCCGTCGAAACAACGAAAAGCGAACCGCGATGGGCAGCCATTGGCTGTCGCAGACATAATAAGACCGTAAGTCACCCGTACTCGGTAAGAAAGATAGTAACGTCAATAAACGTTGATGTCGGGAGGCTAAGGCTAAGGCTGAGCGTGACAAACTCAGGTTGAGCCTCAGACACCTGAAAAAATCGGCTCGTATGCCTTCGCTTTTTTCTTAGCCTTAGCCTCAGCCTTAGCCTTATTATTGGACTTGCGGCTGACCAGTTACGACTAATCGACAATTATCATGGAGTCAACACTATGAAAAAAATAGGATCTGTATTACTCGTGGCCGTGACGTTAGCCCTGGCCGGCTGCACGTCCTCGGCGGAAAAACTGAACAACGACGGTAACGAAGCTTTGGCCGCACAGGATTACGAGACGGCGCTCGCTGCCTATCAGCAAGTCGAAGATCAGTTGCCGGAATTAGCCGAACCACATTACAACGCTGCCATCGCCCAGTATCGCCAGGAAAAGTTCGATGACGCGCGTCAGGAAATCGAGCAAGCGCTCGTTAA
>JAGRBY010001285.1 GCA_020433835.1 Anaerolineae bacterium
ATGAGTACTAATAAAGTTTATGGTGATGCTCCCAATGAATATCCTTTGATTGAGCTTTCAACGCGATATGATTTTGCGGAAGCAGACCATTATCATGGCATAAATGAAAATTGTCGGATCGACCAATCTTTACATTCCCTGTTTGGCGCGTCTAAAGTTTCAGCCGATGTAATGGTACAGGAGTATGGTAGATATTTTAAGATGAATACCGGAATATTGAGAGCCGGTTGTTTGACGGGGCCATCCCATGCTGGCGTAGAGCTGCATGGGTTTCTATCTTATTTAGTAAAGACAACGGTTTCCGGACAGTCATACTCGATTTTTGGCTACAAAGGTAAGCAGGTCAGAGATCAACTCCATAGCTTTGATGTCATTCGTGCTGTTGAAGCGTTTGCTGCTCATCCTAGACCCGGTGAAGTTTATAATATAGGCGGAGGAAGAGAGAACAGCGCATCGGTATTAGAATGCATAGAGTTAATAGAGCAAGCCACAGGAACGAAATTAAATTGGTCTTATCAGGAGAATAATAGAATTGGCGATCATATCTGTTACATTTCTGATTTGAGGAAATTCAAACAACACTATCCCGAGTGGAGTGTGGCTTATAGCTTGCAGGATATCATACAGGAGCTGGTCGAAACCGAATGGACCAAACAAGCGCAGTTGTTAGTCCGTCAAAAGAGCCTCGCCGATGATTAAGGATAAGAATCTCCCATTAGTTTCCATTGT
>JAGRBY010001286.1 GCA_020433835.1 Anaerolineae bacterium
CCCCCAACCCCTCTCCCTGAGGGAGAGGGGAGTCGCGTCAGCGACGGGGTGAGGGGTTTTTAGAGGAGATCTCAATAATGAACGAAACGTTACTCATCAAACTGTTGCAACTTCACTTTGAGCATCAGCACAAAATCGATGAATTCAAAGGTAAGCTAAACCTGACCTACTTCGAGCTTGATTTACTGCACCTGGTCTTAGATGCCGTGGGCGTCCCGGCCGATAACAGCGTCGAGCAAATCGGTAAGTATGGTTATGGGGTTTGGCTTGAGCAATCAGATACCTTTTCCAGAGTGTGGCACTACAACGAATTTCAACGGCAGGTAAAACACGGCACCGCCCAAGAATGCGGGGCTTACCTGGAAAATATCATCATGGTTAGCACGTTTTCTCATCTGCTCAACGGCGGCAAACTCAATACAGTCCAACCCGTGGATACGGACCTGCTTGGAAGCCTGGTCTAGCACTCAAACCAATTCAAACCAACCAACCAACCAACCAACCAACTAACTAACCATCAATCATTAATTTGTTTCAAAAGGAGCTAAGAAAATGATTACCCACTATCGAGACGTTTTTGTGGTTAACACTAATGGTCATAAAAAAGCGACAGCCAACCTGGCCAATAACACGGCTAACTGGATTGAAGACGCCCTGTTCAACTTTCTTGTGGCCGATGAGGATACTCAGGGCAAATACGCTCTGGTCGAGGCCGTCCA
>JAGRBY010001287.1 GCA_020433835.1 Anaerolineae bacterium
CTAGTGAGAATAAATCCAAGTTCATCATTGCTCCTAAGTTATAAAGTTTTAGCCTGACATGTGGGACGTGCGATGTAATGTAATCAGTCTTCGTTATAATTCGGCCCCTGTGTTAGTGCGTAGTGCGTATTACGTAATGTAGTACACAAGATGCTACGCACTACTCAATACGAACTAGGTTGCCCTATCAAATGGGGATGATAATCTATTCTCGCCCTAACCATCTCCAATAAAACGAAACACAGCGAAGCCCTATGAAGGGGAGCGGCCTGCTTGGGTTAAGCTGTTCCTCGCCGCTCGATACGGAGAGGAGGTGCATCGAGCGGTGTTTTGCGATTTGGTTTAAATCAACCGCTCCCCTTGATACGGATCCGCTGTGCTTCGTTTTGGGTAAATGGTAATTGGTAATTGGAGATTGGTAACTGGAGATTAGAGATTGAAATTACCATTTACTATTTACTATTTACTAATTACCATTTACCCCCTAAACCGACGAGAAAGCCCCCACCAAGCTACAGCGGCGGAAGCGGGTGAAGGTTCGACAGGTGGTCATGCCTTCGCCGGTGCGACCGGCAATGGTGAAACTGGTGTAGCCTTCGCCGCCCATCCCCAACCCGGCATAGGACGGGGCGTTTTTAACGTACAGAGTGGTGTTAATCGCCTTGCCGAACTCGCTCATATGGTAGATATTGGCCGAGTGAATGATAGCCGAA
>JAGRBY010001288.1 GCA_020433835.1 Anaerolineae bacterium
CTGTGCGATGCCGCCGTCTTGGGCCACGCGCTGTTGCGCAACCGCGCCACCTTCATTCCCGACATGGCGCGCTCCCAGCGCTTTGCGCCCGACCCGTACTGGCCTGCCACCCGGGCGCGGGTCGTCGTGCCCATTCGCTTCGGCGCCGCGACGCGCGGCGTGATCGACTTGCACAGCACGACCATGCGCCGGGTGACCAACGCGGAGTTGGACAGTCTCCAGTCGCTGGCCGATCAACTGGGCGTGGCCATGCGCAACGCCGAACTCTACGGCGAGGCCGTGGCCGCCCGCGCCGAGGCCGAACAGGCCAATCACCTGAAAACCCGGCTGCTGGCCAATGTGAGCCACGAGTTGCGCACGCCGCTCAACGTCATCCTGGGCTACAGCCAGGCGGCCATGAGCGACCCCAATCCCTACGGCCAGCCCCTGCCCGACGAGTTGCGCCGCGACCTGCGCCACATCGGCAACAGCGGCGAGCATCTGGTGCGCCTGATCAACGACCTGCTCGACCTTTCCCAGGCCCAGATCGGTGCGCTGGAAATTGTGCCTGAGCCCGTGGACTTGCAGACGCTGCTGACCGACGCGTTCGAGAGCATCGCCCATAGCCAACTGAGCGCCCGCACGGTCGACTGGCGTCTGGAACTGCCCGCGCACTTGCCCACCATCGTGGCCGACCCGGTGCGGCTGCGCCAGGTGGTGCTCAATTT
>JAGRBY010001289.1 GCA_020433835.1 Anaerolineae bacterium
ACTGTTGTCAAACTTGTTCGTGAGCATGTTCTGGCTCCTTATGAAGGTTGAAATTGGGTTGTTAGAAGTACTTAGGTACGGTCTACAGGTGTAAGACGTATTTACCAGTATATCCAGCTTTTTCTAACTTGTCTACCTGACCTTTCAATTTTGCAGCAGCCATGGTTAGAGACCGTCTTACGAGTCTTCTTACCAGAACCGGTCGCCCATCGCGGCCATTTTGCCCGGTGGGACGTATTCCCCCTACATCGGATGAACGCCACGGAGCCAAGGGTATTTCTCAAGTCCGAGGCGGTCTTCCGACACCTACCCCTCGCTTCAGCGAGGCCCTGCCGGGCGCTCCGGCACCTACCCCCCGCTTGCCGGGGGCCGTGGCTGGCGCTGCGGCAGCCCGGCCTGCATGCAGGACGCCTTGTCTAGCGCTGCGGCAGTCCATCCTGCATGCAGGCTGCTTTGCCGCAGCGTGCACGGCCTCTGCCCACTAGCAGGCTGCCTTGCCGCAGCGTGCACAGCCTCTTCCCACTAGTAGGATGCCTCGCCGCAGCGTGCGCAGCCTGTTCCGACTAGCAGGGTGCCTCGCCGCAGCGCGCGCAGCCTCTTCCAACTAATAGGAAGCGTTCATTTGCGGCCAATGGCCAGACCTCATAGGTTTTGGAAACCTATGAGGTCTGGTTAGGCGGCCTCGCTTCAGTGGGTAGGGTAAATTA
>JAGRBY010000128.1 GCA_020433835.1 Anaerolineae bacterium
GCCTCCATTTCTATGACCTCCTTGGGATCCATATTGAGCCTAATAGTTCAGCAAACAAAGTTTGCCGGATAAAACCTCGGTTAATTGCGGGAATCTATCCGGCAAAAGAACATTGTCAGACTACTAAGTTTAAAGTCACAAACATAATCTTGACAAAAAGTTCGTGATACTTAGAATTAGCATCGCAAATAGTTTGCAACACGAATTATTTATTTTGTAGGAAACAATTATGGATGTGAGTACTAGAGAAGAAAAAATAAAAAGAATTAAAGATGCGTTTGTAACCCTTATGTGGGTTGCTACCCGCGGGTTCTCGCAGTGGCTTCAGAATTTTGGATTAACACCCTCTCAATTTTTCGCTCTCAGTTCTCTTGTATGTCACAAAGAGCCTTGTACAATGCGCGATTTAACCGACGTAACATTTCAAGACCCACCAACGATGACGGGTATCATTGACCGACTGGTTAAGATGAAACTCGTCAAACGCACTCGAAGCGAAATAGATCGGCGTGTAGTGTTGGTAGAAGCCACCCAGACAGGAATCGAGCTTGCCAATAAAATACGAGAAGAAACGAAACAAGAGGCCATAAAATCGTATGAAACTTTAAAGAATGAAGATTTAGATGCTATGTACCAATCGATCTATTACATGCTGCGTTTGCATGTGGGCCGATATACATCGCTCAAAGATGAAGAACTCGACGCTGAGGTTGACCAACTACTTAACTTTGAGGGCAATCCTATACATTTTATACAAATTAACGCCAAAAAACAAATAAAAACCTAGCATAAATATCCTAAATTTTCGTAATCAATTTCGTTACTGATGTGCCCAAGAAATTACCCGGAGGACTTTACCGTGAAGAAATTTTCTTTTCCTCTCTTTATAATGTTGCTGGCGGTTAGTTTTCTTATTTCCGCTTGCAGTGGCTCAGCCGAAAGTGCTCAATCGGTCGATGTCACCCCCACACCAACCGAAGAAAAAACGGTGGCTGTAGAAGTGGATGAGGTTACAACTGGTGATATCGACCTTGTCTTTTCCTATTCCGGCAGCGTTCAACCAAAAGACGATATTGATCTTACCCCTGGAGCCTCAGGAAAAATAGAGCAACTTTTGGTTGATGTCGGTGATCAAGTCAAAGCCGGCGATACAATCGCCGTCATTGAAGATGATACCTACGTGGCGCAATTGAAACAGGCAGAAGCCGGATTGGCTCAAGCGTCGCTGGAACTGGCCAAAATTGAACAGGGATCGCGGCCGGAAGAAATTATTGCTGCCCGCGCCGCCGTTGAGTTAGCCCGGGCGGCCTTAAATGATGTCGCCACGGTTGATGACAATGAGCGCACGAAAGCTGCCGCCGAATTAGCCCGAACCGAAGCCGCTCTCAAAGCCGCTCAGTCCGAGTACGACAAAATTGCCTGGGCCGGTGATGTTGGCGATAAGCCACAAGCCATCGCTTTGGAACAGGCCACAATTAACTATGAAAATGCTTTGGCCGATTACTCGCTTGATACCAACCCTAGCGACTCACAATTGGCACCGCTTATGCTCAATCTGGCGCAAGCTGAACTAAATTTGTCACTTACTTTAGAACCCTACCGTGATGTTGATATTGCGCTGGCCCGGGTTGGGGTTCAGCGTGCTCAGGCGGCTCTGGATGTAGCCAAGATTCAGCTGGATGAAGCAGTTATCGAGGCACCATTCGACGGAGTAATTGCCGAGCTTTATATTTCCGAAGGCAGCCGGGTAAGTCCTCAAACTCCAGTCATCGAACTGCTGAGCAACGAACTTGAGGTTAATGTCGAAGTCCAGGAAAGCCGCATCAGCCAGGTTACCCAGGGTCAGTCGGTTTCGATGCAAACCACGGCTTATCCGGGTCAAGATTTCCCCGGCATTGTCAGCAACATTTCGCCCAAAGCCAATTCCGACACTCGTACCTTTCAGGTAACCGTCACCCCTACTGACGGCGAAGATCTGCTGCGCAGCGGTATGTTTGCCGATGTGGCTATTCTGGCTCAAGAAAACTCAAATACGTTGCTTGCACCGCGCAATGCCGTCATTCAAGATACCGATCCGCCCACGGTCTTTGTTGTGGGCGAAGATAATCGGGTAGAAGAACGTAAGGTAAATACCGGCCTGTTCGATAATGACCGTGTTGAGATTTTGTCAGGCCTTAAACCGGGCGACATTGTCGTTACCGCCGGGCAAGGCAGTTTAACTGATGGAACAAAAGTAGACGTAACCAACGATCCACGCGTTGCCGAGTAAATAATCGATCAAGGATGTCCAATCATGAAATGCTCTTTTTTCCGCATTCAGGGGCATCCCTTTTAACGCATTATTCCAAAAAAGGGTTTTGATTTATGTCACTAACAAGATTAGCGATTACTCGACCGCTAACCATGCTTATGATAATCGTCGCTATGATTATTATGGGTGTTCAAGGGTATAATCGCCTTAAGCTCGATAGTTTCCCAAAGGTCGATTTTCCATTTGTATCAATTACGGTCGTATATCCGGGTGCTTCCCCGGAAGACGTTGAAGATTTAATTTTAGAGCCGATTGAAGATGCCGTAGCCACCATTTCCGGCATCGACGAATTGAACTCAACAGCGACAGATGGGTTTGGTTCTATTACCATTGCCTTTATTGAAGGCGTTGACGGTGACCAGGCCGCCATCGATGTCGAGCGGCAAGTCTCTAGCGTTCGCGGTCAGTTGCCCGATGCAGCTGACGACCCAACCATTATCAAGGCCGACATCAACGCTACCCCCATTCTTTTTATGTCGCTTAGCGGCCCCCAGAAACAGGATGTTTTGTTCGATCTGGCCGATAACGAAATTAGAACCCAGTTACAAACCGTTCCCGGTGTCGCCTCAGTGTCGATCAGTGGTGGCCGCGAGCGGGAAGTACAGGTTTTGGTTGATCCGGCCAAATTGGCTGCGTTTGGTATCCCGATGAGCGATGTCCAGCGCAAGCTATCTGAAAACAACGTCACGGCCCCGGCCGGCTCTATCGATGAAGGCCGGCAAAAAATAGCGGTTCGCTCGGTTGGAGAATTTACCAGCCTGGACGAAATCAGAAATCTGGTTATCCGAGAAAATGAAGGGCAGGGACACGGTCGCGTATTTTTAAGTGACATAGCCGACGTTGAAATTGGTCTCGAAGACCGGGAAAGTATTATCCGCTACAATGGTCAGGAAGCTGTGAGCATCAGTGTTGTCAAATCGAGTGATGCGAACACGGTTGAGGTTGTTGATGAAGCGATAAAGGCAGTTGATAACATCAATACCGAGTTACTTCCGCCCGGCGCGGCACTGACCATTGTTCAGGACAATGCAGACTTTATTCGTCGTTCGGTTGATGCCGTGTTGGAAGACCTTGTGCTGGCTATTATCATCACCGGTCTGGTTATTTTGGTCTTTCTGCACACAATACGCAGCACGTTTATTGTGGTCTTGGCTATTCCAACTTCTATTATTACCACCTTTTTGGTGATGTGGATGCTGGGCTTTAGTCTGAATCAGTTAACCCTGTTGGCGCTTACGTTGGTCATCGGTATTTTGGTCGATGACTCGATTGTGGTTATCGAAAATATCGAGCGCCACCTAGAAATGGGCAAACCGCCAAAAAAAGCGGCTATCGACGGTCGGACTGAGATTGGTTTGGCTGCTATCACCATTACCCTGGTTGATGTGGTGGTCTACATTCCGGTCGCGTTTACCTCCGGGCTTGTCGGTCAGTTCTTCTACTCCTATGGGGTTACGATTGCCGTGGCTGCGTTGATTTCGCTGTTTATCGCCTTTACGCTAACACCGATGCTGGCGGCACTGTGGTCAGAAGACCCAACGCAAGAAAAAGTTGAACCACGAGGTCTGCGTAAGTGGTTCGGCTACCTATTGTGGCCTGTCACCAAAGTGTGGGACAGCTTTTTGTGGGTGTTTGAAAAGGGCTTCGATCTGCTTACGGCTGCCTACACGGCCACACTACGTTTCTTCTTGTTAAACTTTGCCACGCAGCTACTGGCCGTTCTATTGGCTATTGGATCACTGGCAGCCGGCTTCTATCTGGTGGTCGGCGGCTTTGTCGGCACCGAATTTTTCCCGCAGCAAGATGACGGCCAAATTCGCATCAGCGTTGAGATGCCGGCCGGGACCAATTTGGATGCAACCGATCGCGCCGCCCGCCAGGTTGAAGAGTACGTCATCAACGGCGTTCCGGAGACGTCTGGTATTCTGACGGTGGTTGGCACCAGCGGCGGTGGTGGTGGTTTTGGTGGGGCATCGCGCTCGGCCAATGCGGCAACCATCAACCTGGTTTTGGTCGATAAATTGGACCGCGACCGCAGCACTGAGCAAGTGATTGATGAAATGCGGCCCTTGCTCCAAAGTATCCCCGAAGCAACGGTTTCGGTCACGTTAAACTCCGGGCCGGGAGGTGGAGGAGCAAGTCCTATTCAGTTCCAGCTTTCCGGAAGTGAACCAAACAAGCTCATCGATCTGGCTAATGAGGTTGAAGCGGTTATGCGATCTGTGCCCGGTACAACGGACATTAAAAATACAGATGCGGCTCGATCACCGGAAACCCAGTTGGTTATCGATCGACAGCAGGCTGTTGATTTGGGACTGTCACCGGCGACGATTGGAACTGTCTTGAGAACGGCATTAAGCGGCAGCCAGGCCGGCTCGTATGCGCCGCCCGGACAGACGGAGATCGATATTTTGCTCCGTACGGCAGAATCGAGCCGTCAAGATGTTACGCAACTGCTACAAATGCCGATTGAATATGTCAACGGCCAGCCAATTATCCTTGATCGGGTGGTTAATCTTGAGCGAACCCTGGCTCCGGCCCGGATTACCCGTTCTGACCGACAGCGTGTTTTAACCGTTGGTACCGGCTTAACGGCTGATCGCAGCGCTGGCGATGTGACCAATGACATCGAGGCCGCGATTCAAGAGAAAGTGCAGTTCCCACCCGGTTACAACTATAAAATCATTGGAACTTCAGAAATCCAGCGTGAGTCGTTTGCTCAGCTTGGCAACTCGATTCTGTTGGCTATTGGCTTGGTTTATATGCTTCTGGTAGCGCTTTTTCAGAGTTGGCTACAACCTTTGGCCATTATGTTCTCGCTACCGGTGGCGTTGGTGGGTGCCTTTGGCGGCTTGTGGCTAACCGGCAATACCCTCAACCTCAACTCCCTGCTAGGTATCATCGTTCTGATTGGGGTGGTCACTAAAAACGCTATTCTGTTGGTTGACTTTACCAACACCCTCAGGGCCGAGGAGGGCTATCCGCGCAAGAAAGCGCTGGTTGAGGCCGGACGCCTCCGGCTACGGGCGGTGTTGATGACCACCTTAACGCTGGTTTTTGCGCTGCTGCCCCTGCTGTTAGGTACCGGAGCCGGTTCGGAAAGCCGTGCCCCGCTGGCTGCGGTTGTTGTGGGGGGTATCACCTCATCAACAGTTCTAACCCTAATCCTGGTGCCGGTGGTTTACAACTTCTTTGATTGGGGCAGCGGTTTGATTAGCCGCATCGTTGGGGCGGTGTTAGGCACATCGTCACCGTCACAAGAGGTTGTAGAAACCTCTGAAGAAGAAAAGGAAGCCGAAGAAAAAGAAGAAAAGGAAGGCAAGGAAGAAAAAGGCGCAAAGCGCGGCCCATCGCCCCGGCCTTCACCCCAACCCGGTTCAGCGATTAGTTTGAACCCATCAGAACCGGACACAGCGTGATCAACAAGAGTCGATATCTCATGAAAATAACGAAGACCATTTTACTCTTTTTTATAGCAATACTGCTCACAACAGCCTGCGGTTCGATCCTCGGCGAAGAAGAGGGCGATCGACCCGAACGGCTTAATGTTAAAGATTGGCCGACACCGCAAGTTGCTGCCGCAACAGGCACCCCGACACCTTTCCCCATTACCACCCTACCGGCAACGGCAGATGCGAATGTAGCCGAGGTTTCACCCACGGCCACCCCAGACAATCCGCAACTGGTAACCGGTTCAGCCAACTTGCCCGATTCGGTGACGTCGCTGCTGAGCACTCTGAATACAGATGATACCAGCGGCTCTGACTTTGTGGATCAAATTAGAAGTCTCAGAGGCGTACCGGCTTTGCCGCCGGGTATAGCTCCGGTAGCTGTTGGGGTACTGGTGGCCGATCAAGCCACTATTCGGCAGGGACCAGGCGAATCGTATGGCCAAATTCAGGTTGTTACCAAGGGTGAGTTAGCCGGTATCCTCGGCAAAAATGAAGATCGAAGCTGGGTGTACGTGATCACCATTCAAAAGGTATTGGGTTGGTTACCGGTCGAGACGCTGCGTATGACCTCCGGCAATTTGGAAGCCGAACCGGTGCTGCCGCCTAATCCGTTGGCCAGCTTCTTAAGTCAAGCAGGATCTCAGGCTGCTGCTCCAGCCGCTGCTCCAGCCGCTTCATCAGCCGGTAGTGGAGCAACATCGAACCCTGCGACCACGACTACGGCACAAGCTATCGATCCAACCAGCCTTGCGCCGGTAACAACCGCCCGTGTCACCACGCCGGTCAATATGCGACAACGCCCTGGCCCGGATTTCAAAAAGATTGAAGTTGCAGCGGAAGATGAAGAAGTGTCGATTTTGGCGCGCAATCAAGATAATCAGTGGGCATTGATCAAGATGACCAACGGCACGATAGGTTGGGTCTCGGCTGACTATCTTGATATCGATGGCGCTTTGACCGACGCACCGGAAGTGCGTACGCTAGATGCTGATCCGGCATCGAGCACAGTTGCCCCCGTTGTCAGCGCATCCAATACAGCAACGTCCGCACAAACATCGAGCAGTGGTTCGACCGCAGCACAATCAGTGGTTAGCGCGACGCAAAGCAGTGACTCAACTTCCTTGCCGGTTAAAGCATTCGCGCCTGTGGCCTCCGCCCGCGTGGTGGAAAAAACGGATGGGCGGCGCGGTCCCGGTGAGTCCTTCGGCCCGGAAATCGAACTTACGGCTGATATGGCGGTTGATATTCTGGCCCGTAACGAAGATAGCAGTTGGGTTGTTGTGCGCAATCCGCTGGGTGGCGTTGGCTGGACGCCCTTCGATAATTTGAAAGATGTTGAAGGTTTCATCGAAAATGCGGCCCCGGTTACTACGGCCTGGGTGGAAAGTAACGAAACCAGCCTCATGAGTGGGCCGGGTATTTTCTACAATGAAGTCGGCAAGTTAGCCATTCACAGTCCCGTTGCCGTTTTGGGCATTAACGACAATCGCAGTTGGGCTTTTATTGAAGCTTTGAACGGTGGACGCGGCTGGGTTCAACTGCGTCTGATTAAATTGGCCGGCTCTTACGCCGATATACCGGAATATAAGGCTCCGGCGCTGGCCGAAGGTAATCCGGCTGATGCAGGATTGCCTGCCCCCAGTGCCGATAGTGCGACAACCGGCAAAATGGTTTTCCAAACGTCGAGCGGCGGTGAAATCAAACTCATCAACGCCGACGGTACAGGGCTGCACACCCTGACGCACGGCATCGACCCGGTGTTGTCGCCCGACGGGCAGCAGGTGGCTTTTACCCGCTGGACCGGCGATATCGGCGAACTGTGGGTTATCAATGTCGATGGCTCTAACGAACATCAAATTTTGGGTGAGATGCATAAGGCCAAAGGCCCGGCCTGGTCGCCGGATGGCAGCCAGATTATTCTAAACTTTCAACAAGGCGGCCGGTTAGAAGAAAAGAAGCTCTGCCAGCCTCTTGACACCAGTCCGCACCCGCCGCGTAATGCCGGAGACATTCGCGTTGGGGTTAGCGATCAGGGCGAAGTTCGGCTATGCTGGACAGAGCCGCCCGATCCGCATTGGACGCTGAGAACCATTAACGTGGCCGACGGCAGCTTTGAAGACCTATACGGCGGTTTGTATGCGTTTCGCCCGGCCTGGGATCCTGATCAACCGGAGCGGATTGTCTCTGATGCCGGCAATGGGCTTCTCTCGGTTAATATCAATGCCTCGGAAACGAGCCAGCAGTTAACTGATGTGATCGGTGACAGTTCGCCTGTTTTTTCGCCGGATGGACGCTACATAGCGGTGACAAGCAGATTACAAGGCGAATATTCCATTTTCCGCATGAACAGCGATGGCGGCGGTCGGGTACGCCTGACCCAAACTCCGCTCTGGGTTCCGGTTCAGGCCGACAGTGATGGCGAGTTATGGAACGATGTGTCGCCGACCTGGTCACCGGATGGCTCGCTAATTGCCTTCCTGACCGACCGCAATGGACCATGGGAAATCTGGCTGATGAATGCCGATGGATCTAATCAGCGCCCGATGTTCTCTGACGAGATTAACGATGCGTTAAACATCACCTATGAATTTGTTGACGAACACGCCATAAGCTGGCGTTAGAAGTTCTGAAAAATAAATAAAAGCCAATGTTGCAGGTTAACATTGGCTTTTTAATTTCTCCCTTCATCAGGTACAATGACATTATGCGTGTAATTGCCGGAACTGCCAAAGGAAAACAACTAAAAGCCGTCCCCAAAGATACAACTCGCCCTATTACCGACCGGACCAAAGAGGCACTTTTTAGTATTCTGGGACATTGGATTATCGATGCTCGAGTCTTGGATTTGTTCGGCGGCACGGGCGCGGTTGGGATCGAGGCCCTGAGTCGGGGCGCGGCTCACGTGACATTTATCGATGCCAACCCGGCGGCAACGCGCACGATTGGTGAAAATTTGCGAGCCACGAACCTGGCCGATAGAGCTTATGTTAGGCGCAGCGATGCCTTCAAATTTCTCAAGCAGCCGCCGACCGATCTGCAACCTTTCGACCTTATTTATGTGGCTCCGCCGCAGTATAAAGAGATGTGGATTGAAGCCATACGCTTCATCGACGAGCAGATTGACCAATGGTTGCTGCCCGATGGGGCCGTTATCGCTCAAATTCATCCCATCGAATTTCAAGAGCTTGAACTGCACCATCTAACCCTGTACGACGAGCGAAAATACGGCAGTACGTTACTTTGTTTTTACGAGCGAGCAGAAGTCGAAGAGAACATCGATAGATAGGATGAACAACATGAAGGTTGCAGAGCCGCCGCCGCCCACAAATAGCCTTTCTAAAGCTTGGCTTATTGGCTTAACCGCAGCCGGTCTGGTGACGCTGATGGCCATAGGCGGAGCCGCATTTCTGGCTTATAGCTATCTTATCAACAGCAGGGCTAACGCTTCGTTCATCGTGCCGGTTTTTGCCGATGAACCAACGCTTAACCACATCGCCTTTACCGGAAACGACAATAACGTGTGGCTCGTTTCCCCTTCGGGTCAAAACCTGCGTCGTCTTACGGAAGATGGGCGAGGGTATCGTTTTCCAACCTGGTCGCCGGACGGAACGCAACTGGCTTTTTTAGGCCGGGATGAGGCCAACGATACTGTCCTGTATGTGTCACCCACAAGCCAAGCCGCGCCAACCATTGTTTATCAGGCCGAGTTATCAAACCCATTTTATCTCTATTGGGCACCCAATAGTCAGGCTGTCACCTTTTTAACCCAGGAGCCAAACAGTATGTCAATGCGGCTGGCCGATGTTAAACAGCCGGAAAACAGCCGCCTTCTGGAAAAGGGAGCGCCCTTCTACTGGGCCTGGTCACCGCAGGGGGATCGCCTATTAATGCACGTTGGCGGCTCACGTGACACATCGGCTGAGGCGCATCTTTCTTTTCTCCCTAACCGGCAAGACGCCCAGCGGGTAGAACTCGATCTGGCGCCGGGTGGCTTTCAAGCACCCATGTGGAGTTCCGACGGCCAAAGTTTCTTTTACGTGGGTGATAGCGGCGAAGAAGAAGCGATTTACAAAACGAACGTCGAAACTCTTGAGCAAAGCAAAGTTACCAACGTAGACGGTTTTGCTTTTATGATCCTTTCGCCGGATGATGAGCATATCGCCTATCTGCAATTTGAAGCTGGTACTCGCCCTCCGTTTGGTCGGGCATATCTTATCGACCCATCAACTACCAATCGGCAGCAGATAACGGATGATCTGATTGCCTCGATGTATTGGTCGCCTGACGGCAAGAAGTTGGCTCTGCTGAGTGTTAGTCACGCTAATGAAGGGCCATCGGCCGGCATTCCTAACAAAATCGCCGGAATGGCTCTACCCTTACGTCAGCGTATTTATCTACGTTGGTGGATCTATGAGGTAGAAACCGGCACACTTGAACCGCTTACATCTTTCCCGCCGACCGATGCTTTTTTGCAGACCATCCCTTATTTTGACCAATATTACCACTCACTCACCTTCTGGTCGCCCGACAGCCGCTACTTTGTTGTGGTTAAACGCGAGGATGAGACGGATGCGGGCCAGGTTTGGGTCTATGATACCACCACCGAAGAATCAGCTCGACAAATAGGAGAAGGCCGGCTGGCCGTATGGTCATGGCGATGAGTCTGACTTCACCAGAAGCTGCAGCCAGGATAAGATCGCCTTTCGTAAATTAGCCTCATCGGAATATTCTAAGATATTCATCTCTCTAAAATAGGCCGGTACGGCCCGCCCCGACCGCTTCAAGACCAGGCAGGGCAAACCAATCGCGTGGGCCAATCCAAGCTCGTAAAATACTGTCGACGCTGTTGTTGAGATATCGACAATAGCCAATCGGCTAGATAATATGGGTTGGCAGATGGGGCAAAAATCTCCGTTGGTCGCAAACTCAGCCGCATGGTAAATTTTTAGATTAAACGGAGCCAAGGTTTCAACAATGGTGGAATGATACCAGCCCGGCGTACTAACGCCAACGGCCAGATAAACGTAATTTTCATTGTCAAAGGCTTGAGTAATTTCATCCAATCGATCCGTTACGTAACAGCCTTCTCGCATACAAACCACTTGCGGCGGCGGGGCTGATCGCTTGTTGGCTGCGGGAAGCGCCGGCTGGCGTTGCTGCTGCATGGCTTCCGGTAAGTGCTGTGGTTCAATAACGCCGCCGTCAGCCTTTGTAATAGCAATACGGATAGCCTCCTCTAACTCCCGAACATTGCCCGGAAAACTGTAGCTTTGCAGCAGTTCGCCGGCCTGCGCGGAAATTGTGGGCGGCGTGCTATCATCGGTCGCATATTTATCAAGTAGATAGCCCGTAACCAGCAGCACATCATCCGTCTGTTCGTCTTTGCGCTCACGCAACGGCGGCAGTTCGATAACGGGATCGGCCAGGTACTCATACAACTCTTGAGAAAAAAGACCCTGGTTAACATACGACTCCAAATCGACACTCGTTGTTGCCAGAATACGGATATCGATATCAACATCTTGGTCGCTGCCGATACGCCGCACGCACTGATTGAGCAGCGCATGCAGCAACTGTTTTTGCAGCCGCAGACTTAAGCCATTGACTCGATCCAGCACCAGCGTTCCGCCTGAGGCTTGCTCAAGCAGGCCGGCTTCATCGGCCAGCGCACCGGGAAAGGCGTCTTGCTGAAAGCCAAAGAGAGTGCGTTCTAACGTTGTTTCAGAGTAACTGGCGCAGCTTACCAAAACAAAACGTTTGCGCTTGCTGGCCAGGTGAATAGTCTCGCTGATGAGCGCTTTGCCGGTACCGGAAGCACCGACGATAAGGACCGGTGTAGTAGAGTCGATGACTTCGGCTACGCGGCTGAGCACCTCTTTGATAACCCGGCTGCTGCCCACAAATTTTTCGGGAAAAGGAAGATCAACTTTGCGCAGCGGTGAGGCAATACGCAGATAAGACAGTTTTTGCTCGCGCACCTCAATGGCCGATTTAATAACCCGCCGCACGTGCTCATAATCGAGCGGTTTGGTAACATAATCATACGCACCGCGCCGCATCGCTTCAAAGGCGTCTTGCTTGCCCCCATAACCGGTAAAAATGATAACCTGGGTATCGGGGCTTCGTTGGCGAACCATCTCTAAAATGTCGAACCCGCCTGTATTGGCCCCTAAAAGCTTAAGATCGGTAGCCACGACATCAAACTCTTGCTGCTTTAACAATTCAGAGGCTCGATTTACCGTGCGGGCCTTGGTCAGGTTATATTCCGGGCTGGCTAATTTAGCTGAGTAAATATCAAGCCAATCGGCATCATCTTCAACAATCAATACTTCCGCAATTCTTGTCATCACTTTCGTTCTCTTATTGGTGTTGTTTGGCAGCCGGAAAATAGAGACGCACTATAGAGCCTGAGCCGGAAACTGACTCCACTTCAATACGTCCATCCAGCCGCTCGACAAGTGTATTAACAATATAAAGCCCTGTTCCATACCGTTTTCCCCTTTTGGTGGTGAACGCTATATCAAAAATCGCCGGTATATTTTCAGGGAGAATACCTTGTCCGGTATCACCTATTTCAATACACACTTCTGATTTTTCTAGACAGGCTCTTAAGATCAAGATGCCTTTCTGCGGCATCGCTTCTAACGCGTTTACAATGCAATTTAGTAAGATTTGCTGCACTGCTATCCAGTTGGCTTTTATGGCCGGCAGATGGGCCGGGATATTTTGGTGAACCGTCATTAATCCTTCTTCTTCATCCTCTAACCGATCGCGGATTCGGCCGCGCAAAACCTCGCGGATGGCTTCAACAGCTTCAGCAACATCAACGCGCTCTTGTGGTAGGTCATACCCGGTTCCCAACCAACGTAAATTTTCAAGTAAAAGGCGTGCATAGGTACAATTACGTAAGACAATACTCAAAAACTTTTCGTTGGCGATAAAATAGGCATCCTGCCGGACTTCGACCATAATTTTCTGGAGTTCTTGATCCATAGCGGCTATGAAACCGTGCGTCAAACTATGAAATAGCGGTTTGCATAGCTCATAGGGGGTTCTATCTTGAGGAAGTTGAGCGGTGATGTGGCTAATAGCTGTCTCCATTTCTTCAAGAGTTTCATTATTCGAGGTGGCCGGAACTTTGATGTAAATTTCGCCTTCTTGGTTAATACGCAGCGTACCGCCATTGAGAAACACGGTCTTGTTCAATAACATTAAGCAAACAGCCGCAACATTGCCCTGCAACAGACTGCGGAGATCAGTCAACGCAATCAATTTCTTCCTGGGATAGGTTGGCAAGACAAGGTATAGATCCATCCCCAGACGATCGTTATCAAGGCGATTATCATGAATTTGGATGACTTGTCGTTTAGAGGTATCCATATCCTCTGTCACGGTATCAGGAATACAGCCTGATAAGCCCTGAAAAAACAGCCACAAACCCAACGACAGCAAATCGCTATCAAGCCATCCCTTCAAAGTTATACCCATTAGTTTATCGCGGCCATATCCGGCAGTGTGAATTTTATATTTATCGGCGTTGAGCGACATCAATTGTTCAAAGGTTATTTCGATAGCGGTTCCATCAGAAAATTCTTGGGCAAGTGACGGTTTTAGGTGAAGCAAAGCAAGACCTTCGAGCAGTTGGGTGCAATATTTGGCTTGCGGCATATAGCTTTGCAAAATACCAAGCCGATTGCGCAGACCATGGACAATGTCTCGGGTTAAGGCGGTATAGTACTCCATAGTCGCGACCAAATCAGGATTGGCCTTATACAGCTCCAGCTTGTAGGCCAAATTCATCTTTTGAGCCAGCAGCACTTTAGCGGCAGCCTCTTTTATTTCATCTTGGCGGGTCTGCTCAAAATTTTGTATCGAGGCGTTAGGCCCTAAATAACGCTGTAACAGCGTATCTAATATCACAGAATCAAACGGTTTAGGCATGTGGTCATCAGCTCCTAACTCAAGAGCCTTCTGTCGTTCCTCGTCATCGAGTGAAGCAGTAAAAACAACAATGGGAATATTGGCAGTTTGAGGATTGTTTCTTAAGGCCGTAATGGCATCAAGGCCATCCATATAGGGCATAACAATATCGGTAATGATTAAATGGGGCTGCCAGCTTTCAGCTTTTTGAATAGCTTCTAACCCGTTTCTGGCTTGGGCAACTTCATATCCGCGCATTTCAAGCATACGTACTAACAGTTTTAACATGTCTGGGGCGTCATCGACGCAGAGAATCTTTTTCATGATCAAGTCCTTGTAACCATTGGCGAAAGTCTTTGAGAGATGGATTTCGTTTTGGAAGTGTAAATGAA
>JAGRBY010001290.1 GCA_020433835.1 Anaerolineae bacterium
CCACCCACACCTTCGACATCACCGTTCTCCCTCAAGATGAGCGCGGCCTGCTGCGAGCCGGTATGTACGCCGACGTCGCCATCATGGCCGACGTCAAATCAAACGCCCTGCTGGTTCCCCGCGCCGCCGTCACCCTGATCGATGACCGGCCGGTGGTCTACGTCGTCGCCGTCAAAGACGACCGCCAAATCGTTGAGCGCCGCGACATCATCACCGGCCTACGTGACAAAGACAACGTGGAAATACTCGACGGTCTCACCGCCGGCGACACCGTTGTCACCTTAGGCCATGCCAATCTCATCGACGGCGCGGACGTATCCATCATCGAATAATTATGAAGGATGAATTATGAATTATGAGGAAAGATTCATAATTCATCCCTCATAATTCATAATTCAAAGGAGGTTCTATGTCGCCACTAACCCGCCTATCCATCTCCCGCCCCATCTTAATGCTGATGCTCATCTTTATTCTGGTGTTGTTCGGCGTGCAGTCATACACCGGTCTCAACATCGAGAATATGCCGGAGACGGATATTCCGATTGTGACGGTGCTGGTCACCTATCCCGGCGCGACGCCGCAGGATGTGACCGACAACGTGCTGCGTCCAATGGAGGATGCCGTCTCAGCCATCTCCGGCATTAAGCGGATGAACGCCACTGGCCAGGAGAACTTCGGCTCGTTGGTGATTGAATTTG
>JAGRBY010001291.1 GCA_020433835.1 Anaerolineae bacterium
ATCGGCGATCTTGCTGAGCCAGTCATCGGCCTGAACGGTATACTCCTGGCCGTCCTCGTCTTGCGCCGGCGGCGCGGCGCTGACCACGCCGGAAGTCGCCAAAACTAGCGTGAGCAGTAGTACCCACAACAATGATTTGGTAGCCTTCATTGGTTCCTCCTCTTTTTAATTCTATTGAATAGGGGGTGAATTTAAATGAGCGCCGATATCATACCATCCCGGCGGGGGTCAAGCAATTTTCCGGCTAGGGGGGAGAGCGCGAGGCGGAAGCCGTCGCCCCCCTTGGCCCGTACTACCCTTGATCGCCCAGTTCAACCCCCACCTCAGACGCGCCGTTGATCTCAACGCTGCCGTTGGTCGAGGTCTCGGCCGGGGCGGTGGTCTCCGCGCCGTTGGTGGTGGTGGGTTCGGCGCTGGTCATGGTTGCTGCGCCGTTGGTCGTCGGCTCGCTGCCGTTGGTGGCAGTGGTCGTGGTCCCGTTGACGGCCGGCTCGGTTTCGGCGTCCTTCCCTTTGGTCTGGGGCTTGACCACTTCAAAGCCCCACTAGGTCATGTCTTGGTGAATGGTCCGGTCAAAATGCTTGATGAGGATCACCGTGCCGGCGGCACGGATACAGTCATACAGCGCTTTTAAGGCGTCGTTGCTGGCCGTCAGGCTGGCTTTGCGGCGGTTTTGGCTGTTGCGGCGAATGGCCA
>JAGRBY010001292.1 GCA_020433835.1 Anaerolineae bacterium
TTCTGCACGCACGCGGTCGAAACCGCCATCCAGCAGCATGGCCGGCTGGACGTGCTGGTCAACGCCGCCGGCATCATCGTACGCGCCGACGCTCTGGGCACATCGGATGAGCAGTGGCAGCGGGTGATGAACGTCAACGTCAACGGCGTGTTTTACATGAGCCGCGCCGCGATTGGTCCGATGAAGCAGCAGGGCTACGGCGTCATCGTCAACTTTGGCTCCATCTGGGGCAGCGTCGGCGCGGCGGGCGTCGTGGCCTACTGCGCCTCCAAAGGAGCTGTCCACCAGATCACCCGCGCGATGGCGTTGGATCACGCCAGGGACGGCATCCGCATCAACGCCGTCTGTCCCGGCGAGGTCAACACGCCCATGTTGGCCTCCGAGCGCTCGCAGCCAGTGACCGCCGAGCTGATGCAGCGGATCGCTGAGTCCGTGCCGGCCGGCCGGCTGGCTGAACCGGTGGAGATCGCTCGCGTGGTGCTGTTTCTGGCATCGGACGCAGCCAGCTACATGACCGGCGCGATGGTCAACGTCGACGCTGGCTACACAGCGAGGTAGGTACACGATGGAATACCGCACGTTGGGTCGCACGGGCGTCAAAGTCGCCCCGCTTTGTCTGGGCACGGACAACTTTGCCAATCCCACTTCGGAGGCCGAGTCGATTGCCATCATCGAGCGCGCGCTGGACGCCG
>JAGRBY010001293.1 GCA_020433835.1 Anaerolineae bacterium
ACCGCGTTCCGCAGGTCGAGTAGGCGCTGCGCCGTATCGAGACCTCCGGGGTTTCGATACGCTGGTAGTCTGCTACTTCATGTAAACTGCGTTACCTCAACCCGCTACACTTCGACAGGCTCAGTACGACGCTCAACCCGCACGCGCTCGTCGGCCGGTCGAGTAGGCGCTGCGCCGTAGCGAGACCTCCGGGTTTCGGTACGCTGGCGTTGTGCGCCTTCATGCATTGCACATGCCCTCAATCCGCTACACTTCGACAGGCTCAGTACGACGCTCAACCCACACGCGTTGGTCGGCCGGTCGAGTAGGCCGCTGCGTCCGTATCGAGATCTCTGGGGTTTCGACACTTGCGCCTGCGCGCAGTGCAGGTGTACGCTGGAATCGTGCTACTTCATGTCAGTCGCGTCACCTCAACCCGCTACTCAACCTACACGCGCTCGTCGGCCGGTCGAGTAGGCCGCTGCGGCCGTATCGAGATCTGTGTGGCCACAACACGCTATTCCTCGCTCTGACCGCGTTTGGCGCGATACCTGGCGAAGTCCTTCTTTGCTAGCCCTGGTAACGCCTCGAAATCGCCGCGGATGAGGGCTTCGCGCTTTGCACGACTCCATCCCTGAACCTGTTTTTCGGCTGCGTAAGCTTGTGCGATGTTGGGAAACTCAGCGCTATATACCAACTCAACGGGCAAG
>JAGRBY010001294.1 GCA_020433835.1 Anaerolineae bacterium
GTCGTCTTTTCCACCGATCCCACGCCGGAGCCGTCGCCGCGCGCGGTGCCGCTTCCCGCCAATCCGGCCGCGGCGTTGGGCATGCAGAAGGGCAAGCCCGTGCGCGTCTGGCTGGAGAAGAACGGCCGGGGCGGCAAGACCGTCTCTGTCATCAAGGGCGTGGTGAGTCCGCCCAACGGCAAGAAGGCGCTGCTCAAGGAACTCAAGCACAAGCTGGGCACGGGCGGCGCGGTCAAAGGCGACGACATCGAGATCCAAGGCGACCACCGCGACAAGATCGTGCCCATGCTGCGCGAGCTAGGCTACGAAGCCAAAGCCGCGGGCGGGTAAACGAGGCGGGCCACAGATGGACACAGATGGACACAGATTGAACGGAAAAAGCAGATTTTACTGTCTAATTCATCTGTCGATTCGTGCGATCGCTGAAGATCAGGGTTAAAATCCTTGTGTTTTTGTCCGTGTTCATCTGTGCCCATCTGTGAGTCCAGTGATGCTTTTGCAGCGTCCCCGGTGTCGTTACTTGCTCACCTCGATCATGACCTTCACGACCCGGTCTTGATAGTCTGCATTCATGGCGTAGGCGTCCGGCGCCTGGTCCAGCGGGAAGCGGTGGCTCACGATGCCGTTGAGGTCGACCTTGCCGGTCGTGGCCAGCGTGATGCCGCGCGGATAGACGTGCTTCATG
>JAGRBY010001295.1 GCA_020433835.1 Anaerolineae bacterium
GCTCCCAGGCCCCGGGCGGACAGGCCTTCGTGAAACTCGCCGAGAGCACCATCGAGCGCAAAGGCTCAAGCAAGGCGCTCATCGACACCGGCTTTCTGGTCAACGCCATCACCCAGAAAATCATGGCCGACAAGGCGTTCGTCGGCCTGCTGCGCGGCACCGTCAACAAGGACGGGGAAGACATGGTGAACATCGGTGCCGTCATGGAGTACGGGGCCACCATCAAACATCCGAACGGCGCGACCATCATCATCCCCGCCAGACCATTTCTGAATCCGGTGATGGAGAAGTACCGCGAGCAAATCCTCCAGAACTATCGCGAGGCGATCCGCTCCGCGCTTTGAGCCTCCGGCACATCGCCAGCGCTTCCGGTAAGTAACCAGGCAGAAAACGGAGGCGTCCCTTGAGCACGATACAGACCGTCACAGAAACACTGATCCGCCTGGCCAAGCAGGCCATCCACCCGGACACCGTGCTGGTGTTCCCGGATGACCTGTTCGAGGTCCAGCGCACCCCCAGCGTCATCCTCCAGGGACCGAAGCTGACGGAAGACCGCTTCCGCCGCAGCCAGAGCCGCCTGTTCGAGAAGAATGTCGCCGAGCTGAGTTACGAGGAGTGCCGGTTTCCCAGGCTCTATCACCTCGATTTCGATCTGGTGGTGACCGTGGACCGGGAGGCCGAACT
>JAGRBY010001296.1 GCA_020433835.1 Anaerolineae bacterium
TCCCCCACTTATCGACGATGGTATCCACCATGTTTTGCACCTGATCGGCCTTGGTAACATCGGCGGTAACGGCAATGGCCTCGATGCCTTTGGTGGTCAGTTCGTGAGTCACTTCATCGGCTTTGTCCGCAGCCAGATCGACAACCGCCACCTTTGCACCGGCTTCACCCAATGCGTGGGCAAACGCTCGCCCAATGCCCTGCCCCCCGCCGGTAACGAGGGCCACCCGGTCATCGAGCCGAAAGCGTTCCAGAATAGGTTTTGTCGCTTGTAATTTGTCAGTCATCTTTGACACTCGCTTTTTAGAGATGGATTGGAGACTGGAGATTAGAGACTGGAGATTAGCCTGAGTCTCTAGTCTCCAGTCTCTAATCTCCAGTCTCTTATTTCTTATGGCCTTAAAGCTACTTTAATCGACTGCTGGCCCGATGCCACCATGTCGATGCCTTTTTGGAAATCGGTCAGCGGCATTTGATGGGTGATGATGGCCTCCATTGGCAGCAGACCTTTGGCCAGCCAATCAATCGCCACCGGATAACAGTTTGGCCCGAGATGCGAGCCGTAAATCGTCAACTCTTTGGTATCACCGATAATCGTCCAATCGGTGGTGACCAGATCGCGCATGACGCTGAACTCAACAATGGTGCCCAGCTTGCGGGTCATGTGTAATCCCTGTTCCACCT
>JAGRBY010001297.1 GCA_020433835.1 Anaerolineae bacterium
GTGCCGATCCGCACCAACGGACCTAGCTCCGGCGAAGCTTATCGCAGCGACGAGAATTTCAATACCAAAGGATTCTTCACCTCAGCCGGGACGTGGCGGGTCGGCATCGACTACGAGGGCAACCCCAGCTATGCCTACCCTTACCGCTGGGCCGTGGGCAACCTGGATCAGTTGGAACAGCGGGTCATCAACGACAACGTTGAGTATTATCTGATGCCCGGCCAGCGGGCGCTCATCACCGGCTCCATTCAACTCCTCGATGTGCCGGGCGACCGGGATACGGTCGAGTTTTGGGCGGGCTTAATCCACGAGGAAGTACGGATTGATACCTTTAACGATCACGTCAGCCCGACGCCGATCCTGATCGGTTTTTAGATTAGGCATGCCCGATTTAGCGATAGTCATCGTCAGTTGGAACGTGCGCGATCTGCTGGCCGACTGCCTGCGCAGCGTCGAGGCTGATCTGGCCCGCAGCCAACTCGACGGCGAGATTTGGGTGGTCGATAACGCCTCGCACGACGGATCGGCGGCGATGGTCAGGCAGTCGTTCCCCGCCGTGCGATTGATCGCCAGCGAGCAGAATTTGGGCTTTGCCGGCGGCAACAACGCAGCCCTCCGCGCAATGGGGTTTGATCGCTCCGGCGATAGCCCAACCAAGCCGGAGATCGTCCTGCTACTTAA
>JAGRBY010001298.1 GCA_020433835.1 Anaerolineae bacterium
ATCCACCACATGGGCGTCAACGCCGGGCTGCTGACGCTGGAGCGCTGGGTGCAGGTGTGCAGCACCAACGCCGCGCGCTGGATGGGGCTGAAGGGCAAGGGGCGGCTGGCGCCGGGCTGCGACGCCGACATCGTCATCTTTGACCCCGCGCGCGTCAAGTACATCGCGCCCGACACGCTGCATGAGGCCGCCGGCTGGACCCCCTACGAGGGCATGGAAGTCACCGGCTGGCCCCGCACCGTGCTCTCACGTGGCGCCGTCATCGTCGAGGACGAGCAGTACGTCGGTCACCCCGGCCACGGCCGCTTCGTCGAGCGCAGCTAATCTCCCAATCTCCAATCTCTAATCTCTCCCGCAAGGAGATTGGAGATTAGAGATTGGAGATTTCCGACCGGACCTCCTGCCTTGCCACGCACGCGCTTTCTCTTTCGTTCCTCCGTCATGGTTATGGCGCTTTTTGCGCTGAGCCGGCTGACGGGCTTTGTCAAGCTGCTGTTGCTGACACGCGCCTTTGGCGTGGGCGAAGCGGCCGACGCCTATGCTGCCGCCAACCAGTTGCCGGAACTCTTCTTTGCCATGCTGGCGGGCGGCGCGGTGGCGGCCGCCTTCATCCCCGTCTATGCGGCGCAACTGGCGACGGGCGACAAGGCACGCGCGGCACGGCTTGCCGACACAGTGG
>JAGRBY010001299.1 GCA_020433835.1 Anaerolineae bacterium
GGAGGTGCTGCACCCGACGCCGGCGCTGGGCGGCACACCGCGCGGGCTGGCGCTGGAGTTCATCCGGGAATCCGAGCCGGTGCCGCGCGGTTGGTATGCCGCGCCCGTGGGCTGGATCGACCACCGGCTGGACGGCGCGTTCGGCGTGGCCATCCGCTCGGCCGTGGCCGACAACCGCCGCGTCTGGCTCTACGCCGGCGCGGGCATCGTGGCCGACTCGCAGCCGGAGAAGGAATGGGTGGAGACCGGGTGGAAGTTCCGGCCGATTCAGGAAGCGTTGGGGGTGAGGGCGTGAGGCGTGAAGACGTGAAACGTGAAGACGTGATTGGGAGATTGGGAGATTGGGAGATTGGGGTGTGTTGTGTCCCCAGCTCCGCACGTATCCGTAGGTCCGGTTACCAACCGGACTTGCCGGCACACGGCGGCCGTCACGCTGATAGCGATGACCTACGCCGCCCCTCGCCCGGAGGCGCCGCATGAATCCGAATCTGGCGTGGGCGACGCTGCTGGTGGACGCGCTGGCTCAATCCGGGCTGCGCGCCGTGTGCATTGCGCCGGGATCGCGGTCGACGCCGTTGACGCTGGCGTTCGACCGGCATCCGGACATCGACGTTTCGCTGCATCTGGACGAGCGGGGCGCGGGCTTCTTCGCATTGGGCATGGCCCTGGCCACGGATC